>JBDRIC010000187.1:0-6038 GCA_043816245.1 Patescibacteria group bacterium | reverse complement strand
TCTTTTACGATTTTATCCACGCTTTTACGAGAAACTTTTCCTCCGTCATCCTGAGCAGCGAGTTCATTTGATTTTAGGAATGTGTTTAATTTGACTATCCAATCTTCCATAGCCATTGGACTACCCCTTGCGACATAAAATTCAGCAAGTGCGAGAAACGACTCAACAAGTAAAGCAAGCTGCCTTAGTTCTAGTCTAAGTAAGTAGTTTTTGGCTACTTTCGCCTCTGGAACAGTTGGGTCACTGCCTTGCCAGTTAGTTAACCCACAATGATCTTTATCTGAACCTATTCTGTCTTTAATAATTTCTGGTGATGTTTTGCCAGTTATGGCGTATTCAAATTTACTTTGCATGCTTTTAAAAAACATTACGGCTGCCTCTGAGCTAGGAAAATAGTCTGAAGACAATGCAAAAATATCCTTTACCTTTTGGTAAAGATTTCTTTCTGAAAGTCTAATTTCCCTGACCCTTTCTTCAAGTTCTCTGAAATATGTAGGACCCTGTTTCATTCGTTCATCGTCCATTACAAAACCCTTAACGATAAATTCCCTCAACGCCTGAGTTGCCCATATTCTGAATTGTGTGCCTCTGATAGACCTAACCCTGTATCCAACTGAAATAATTACATCGAGATTGTAATGATCCAAGAACCTTTCAACATTTTTAGAACCCTCTTTTTGAACCATTCGGAAATTCCGAAAAGTTGTATTTTTAACCAATTCTCCTTCTTTGTAAATATTAGAAATATGTTCACTAATAGTGGGTATGGATTTTTGGAACAACTCTGACATTTGAGCATGCGTAAGCCACACAGTTTCATCTTTAATGCGAACATCGATTTTTGTTTTACCATCTTCTGTCTGGTACAGAATAATAGGGTAAGAGTTTTCAGATGGTGAATCTTTTTTCGACATTTGGTTAGAATATTAGAGTTTGGTAAAGCTAAACTATTAGCAGGCTCTGCCATAAAAACAAAAAGTGACCAAATTCCTTGTCATGTCATCGGATTATCGTCGCACTCTTCGCAAACAAAATCTCCAAACGGGAATTGCAAACCGTTGCTGATTCTCGTGGAGCAGTCATTAATATCTGGAATTCTGTTCACAAATTTTCCCGACCCAAAAGCAACGCTCCTGCCGCAATGATTGCAAATCGCGCAAGCAGAAATTTTTTTGACAATGAAATTTTGAATCGCTTTTGTCATCATAAAAAAATCACACTTTCAACGGCATAATCAAATGCAGGTAATCTCTCGATTTCGCCGGACGCAGAACCGCCGGCACCATTTTTTCACCGAGCTCAATTTCCAAATCTTTCGAGCTGATGGAAGAGAGAGCTTCGAGCAGATAATTCGCGTTCAACGCGACGGCGTTCTCCGAACCTGCAATCGTCGCTGAAACCTCCGCCTGTTCCTCACCAATTTGGGTGGCGTCCGAGAGGATTTTTAATTTTTTGTCGGCAGAAATTTCGAGCTTCACTGAGTGGGAATCTTTCGCAAAAAGATTCACGCGTTTCACCGCTGTGGTCAGCTCCTCAGTTTTGACGGAAACTGTGGTGATGTGTTTTTTGGGAATAATTTGCTCATAATCAGGATAGCTTCCCTCGATCAGCCGCGAAGCCAGTTCGACGTTTTTGTAAAGAAAGAGAACCTGATTCGCAGAAATATCGAGCGTAACAGTCTCCTTCCCTTTTTCGAGGATGCGAGCCAGCTCTTGAACCGTCCGCGTGGGGATGATGATTGAAATTTCTTTTTCGGGGGCGGTAGCAGACTTGAGAATTTTTTCGGAAAGCCGGTAGCTATCCGTGGCGGCAAGCCGGACTTCCTTTTTGTTTGCGCGGAGATGCGCGCCAGCGAGGACGGGGCGAACCATGTCACGCGCCGCCGCGAATGCGACTTGGTTAATCGCTTCGAGAAAGTCGGAGGCCGGCAACGTAAGTGAAACTTCTTTTTTGACTTGCGGGATGAGCGGGAATTCATCCGCAGAAATGCCTTTTATCCGCGTCTTCGATTTCGCTGCGGAAATTTGCAAATCCAGCCCTTCCGAATTTTTTAGCTCGACCTTCCCGTCCGCGAGCAGCCCGACGTAGTTCGTGAAAAGCCGCGCTGGAACCGTGAGGCTGCCTTCATTTTTAATTTCAGCGCGAATCGAAGTGGTGATCGCAATTTCGAGATTAGTCGCGGCGAACGAGAGTTTTTTATTCTCTGCTTTGAGGAGAATGTTATTCAAAACGGGCAGCGTGGAATTGAGATTCACCGCCTTCGAAACAGTGGCAAGAGCCGCGAGAAGATCTTTTTGTTCACACGAGAGTAGCATTTGAAGTGTTTTTAAATTCGCGTGAATTTTAAATCTTTTACGGCTTCCTGCCAACAGCTGATTGGAAAGTTGAGAATGGAGGGGTGAGGGTGGAGATTTGCCAACATTCGTTGGTTGAGACTGATTGACAGATACGGTGCAAATTAAAACAAAGAAGAATAAAATGTTTCCGTGGTCAAAAATCTATTCGCAATCGTCCTCATTTCAATCATCTTTTCTGGCTGCCAAACTGTCGGCTCGGTAATCGAGGACGCGAGGGAATTGCAGGCGAGCGTGAGCGAAAAAATTGTGGAGATGAAAAGCGGAATCGAAAACACGGTGACGGAGGCGAAAGATGCATACGGCGTCCTCCTCGAAAAGAAAAAGCAGCTCGAAGAAATGGTGGCGGAAATCAATGAAGCGGTAGATTCAATCAATAAATTGCTCGGCAGAGAAAATGACCCTGCCGAAATCGAAAGCTTGCGAACGACGATTGCGGAGCTACAATTAGCTCTCGGCGAAGCAGAGCAGACGATCGGAGAAGTAGAAACGGCGGAGGAGAATCTAGAAAATGGAGAGTTGGACGCGGAAAGTGGAGAAGATTTGAAAACTACTGAAACCGATGGCGGTGAAGTTTTGACGGAGGAGGAAGCAGAAGTTGCCGAACCGGCGGAAGGCGAAAACGAGACGGCGGTCGAATAATTTATTTCAAAATTTAAAATGAAACTCAAAGGCAGTTTTGTCGCTCTCATCACTCCGTTCGACTCGAAAGACGAGATCGACGAAGCGAAGTTGCGCGAACTTGTGAGCTGGCAGATTGAATCGGGAACGGACGGTATCGTGGCTGTCGGGACGACGGGCGAATCGGCGACGCTTTCGAAAACAGAGCACCGTCAAGTTTTGGAAATTGTGATTGACGAGGCGAAAAAGCGAGTGCCGATAATCGCCGGCACCGGCTCGAACGCCACGCGCGAGGCGGTAAGTCTCACGGAGTTCGCGAAAGAAAAAGGTGCAGATTTCGGACTTTCAATTTCGCCGTATTACAACAAACCCACGCAAGACGGCATCATCGCCCATTATTTGAAAATCGCGGAAGTCGGACTGCCGACGATTCTTTACAATGTGCCGGGCAGAACCTCGCGGAATGTCGAGTCGGAAACCACGCTCGCGCTCGCGGAAAATTCAAACCTTGTCGGGATTAAAGAGGCGAGCGGCGACCTTAAACAGATTCGGAAAATTTGCGAGGGGAAGCCTGCTGATTTTGCGGTGATTTCGGGAGAGGATGCGCAGACTTTGGAAATTATCAAGCTCGGCGGGAGCGGCGCGATCGGGGTGGTGCAGAATGAACTTCCGAAAGAAATGAAAGCGATGATTGATTTCGCACTCGCGGGAGATTTCGAAAAAGCGGAAGTGATCAATACAAAATTCGCGGAGCTGATGAATTTAAATTTCGTGGACAACAACCCGATTGACGTGAAATGGATTCTCGCCGAAATGGGGAAAATCGACTACGCAGTACGACTGCCGCTGACCGAGCCGAGCGAAGACAACAAAAAACGAATCCGCGCAGAGTTGGAGAAATTGGGGTTGGTTTGACCACTTCCGGAAAGTTGGTTTCAGTCCTCCGAAGCGGTAAACTCGTCCGGCTTTTTATTTTTAATTTTTAACTTTTTTGAAATGTTTTCTTTTCATAAATTTTTGCTCGGACTTTTAATTTTTCTCCTCGCGGGAAATCCGGTTTTTGCGTTTTTTAACGACGTGGAAGATGGAGAGCTCGCGCCCGAAGTGATTGAATTTTTGCGGGCAAACGGAATCGGCGAAGCGACGGAAAATTTTTATCCCAAAAGACCAATCGCGCTTGTGGAATTTCTCGCGATGGGGTTCGCGGCGGCGGAAGTTGTCGATTTGCCGAAAAATGTTGCGAGTCGTTTCGAGGATGTCGCGGCGGGAGATTGGTTCGCACCGTTCGTAGCGAAAGCGGAGCAGTTTGGATTGCTTGAGGATTTCCGGGGAGAGAAGCTATTGCCGAACCGTCCGCTCTCTCGGGGAGAGGCGGTGAAGCTCGGACTGGAAATCTTCGGCGTCGGTGTGCCGATCACACTGCCGGAAGAGGAATTTGGTTTTCAGGATTTGCGGAAATCTCACCGTTTCGCACGCTATGTTTTCCGCGCGCTGAAGGCGGGGCTGGTTGATCCGATTTCGGATGAGAATTTTGGGATGACGAGGCGAATGAACCGGAAGGAAGCGGCGCAGTTTTTTTACAATCTCGCGAATTTCGAAGAAGGCGGAGGAGTCACGATCATCGTGCAAAACGGACAAACCTCGGAAATACCAGGCTGGTTGCTTTTTGAAACAGTGTGGCAAGAAGCGGTGGAAAAATTTCTTTTCGAGGAAAAAGTGAACGAGCGGAAAATGCTCCACGGAGCCTTGCAGGGAGTGGTTGGATCGCTTGATGATCCGCATTCTGAATTTTACACGCCGGAACAAACGCGACTGCAGACAGGAAGTCTTTCGGGAGAGATTGAAGGAATCGGGGTTTACATCGAAAAAGACGAGGAAGATCGGGGAGTGCTCGTGATCGCGCCAATTTTCAGTTCACCGGCGGATCGAGCCGGTCTGCGCTCAGGAGATGTGATCACTTCGGTGGATGGCGAATCGCTCGCGGGACTATCGCTCGCGGAGGCAGCAAACCTCACACGCGGGGAAGCGGGTTCGACGGGAGTTTACGGAATTTTGCGGAATGGAAAGGAGTTTGAAGTAAAGATTCTCCGCGAAAAAATCAAAATCGATTCGATCTCAGTGGAGTTTCGGAATCGGATCGCGATCGTCGATATCAATCAATTTACTTCAAATCTGCCGGAAGATTTCGCGAAAATCGCGGCGCAAATTCTAGAGCAGCACCCGGAGGGGATTGTTCTCGATTTGCGAAATAATGGAGGGGGGCTTGTAAATTCGGCAGTAGATTTGCTCGGCTACTTTTTGCCGGAAGGAGCGATCGTGGCTTCGCAGAAATTCCGACCGGGACTCGAAAGTTATAATATCGATTACCGCACTTCTCGCGAACCAATCCTTCATGGTTTCCGAACTTTGGTTTTGGTCAATCAAGGAAGCGCCAGCGCGAGTGAAATCGTAGCGGCGGCGTTGCAAGATCACAACGTCGCGTCAGTCGTCGGCGAGCAGACTTTCGGGAAGGGGACAGTGCAGGAAATTAGTTTTTTCGAAGACGGGACGGCGCTGAAATTGACGGTCGCGCACTGGCTCTCGCCGCGGCAGCAGCCGATCGAAGGGAATGGTGTCACGCCCGATTTCGAGGCGGTGGACAATCCCGAGACTCCGGCAGACGAGGCACTCGATCAAGTATTGGAGATGTTTTAACCTCCGAGTTAATTCTGAGGTTTTGGTTTGCACTCAGGACAATGCTTCTCTAAAATTCAACTCGAGATTCCGTTAATTTACAATTAACTCCCTCAAATATGCGTTCCAAAAACTCATCCCCGAAAAAGCAGGGATTCAAAAAAGCTCTCGCCAAAAGACTGGTCGAATCAGCGGGAATCTTTTTCACGATACTGCTTGTTTTCTCAGCGATTGTTTATGCTTTCACCACATGGGCGCCGGGCGGTCCGCCGCAAGCCGCGCCGGGCGATGGGAATGTTTTTCTGGAAGAAGTGCTTTGGACGAAAAATGGTCCAGCCAAGATTTTTTACAACGGCGGCAAAGTTGGCATCGGGACGACGACGCCGGGAG
>JBDRIC010000186.1:0-6943 GCA_043816245.1 Patescibacteria group bacterium | reverse complement strand
CGGTGGTAGCGAAGTTTTTTTAAATCGAAGGTTTCACCGATGCTCGTCCCGAACGCAAGGATGAGATTCTTAATTTCATTATTTCCCAACATCCGATCGAGTCGAGCTTGCTCGACATTTAGAATTTTTCCGCGCAGCGGGAGAATAGCCTGCGTGTGCCGATCCCTTCCCTGCTTCGCCGAACCGCCGGCAGAATCACCCTCGACGATATAAAGCTCGCTTTCCTCCGGCTTGCGCGAACTGCAATCGGCAAGTTTACCGGGCAAGTTTGAACCTTCGAGCGCGCCCTTTCGAAGAACGGTGTCGCGAGCAGCGCGAGCAGCAATCCGCGCACGCGCAGCGAGTGCGCATTTGCCGACGATTGCTTTCGCGGCAGCCGGTCGCTCCTCGAGATAATTTTCGAATGCCGCGCCAAAAATTGAATTCACCGCTGATTGAACTTCCGCATTTCCCAATTTTCCTTTAGTTTGCCCCTCGAATTGCGGATCTTTCACTTTCACTGAAATAATCGCGGTCAACCCTTCGCGGACATCCTCCGCCGTAAGATTCGTTTCGTTATCTTTCAGCAAGCTAGTTTTCCGCGCGTACGAATTGATTTCACGAGTGAGCGCGGTGCGAAATCCGGTGAGATGCGTGCCGCCATCGATGGTATGAATGTTGTTTGCGAAACTGAAAACTTCTTCACTGAAAGCGTTCGTGTACTGCAACGCCACCTCGACGAGCGCATCCTGATTTTCTTTTTCAACATAAAAAACATCCGTCAGCCGCTCCCGATTTTGGTTCAGGTTCGCGATGTATGATTTGATCCCCCCCTCGAAATAAAATTTATACCGCTTCCCCACCCTCTCATCGAGAATCGCGATTCGAATTCCTTTGGTGAGATACGCCTGCTGTCGCAACCGCGTGAAAACCTTTTCGAGCTTGAACTCTATCCCTTCTTTAAAAATCACGGGGTCGGGATAAAAAGTGATTTTTGTGCCGGTTTTTTTCGAACTGCCGATCGTTTTTAAACTGCCGATTGGCTTGCCGCCGTCGTGGAATTCTTGCGAGTAATGTTTCCCATCGCGAAAAACTTCCGCCACGATTTTGCTGGAAAGCGCGTTGACGACAGACACGCCGACACCGTGCAATCCGCCGGAAACTTTGTAGCCGCTGTCCTCTCCGCCAAATTTGCCGCCGGCATGGAGGACGGTGAGGACTGTTTCGAGCGCTGATTTGCCGGTCGTTTTGTGAGTCTCGACAGGAATACCGCGTCCATCATCCTCCACCGAGCAGCCGCCGTCTTTTTGAAGAATGATTTTGACTTCACTCGCGTGACCAGCCATCGCCTCGTCAATCGAGTTGTCGACAACTTCCCAAATAAGATGATGCAAACCGCGAGAATCGGTGGAACCGATGTACATTCCTGGTCTCTTGCGGACAGGCGCGAGCCCCTCGAGAACTTGAATTTGATCGGCGTTGTATGCGGAAGACATAATTTTAAATATGTAATGCTGAAAACATAATTCAGTTTTTAGCTTCAATCTTCGCTAACCAACTGAACCAAAAACCATCAGCCAAGAACCAAACTTGCGAGAGTTTAGCAGAAGTTTCATCCCCGCGAAAGAATCTATCGCACCACCACTTTCAATTTTTCCTGATAATAAAAACTCTTTTTTTCCAGTTCTTTGTAGTTTTTGCCTTTCAATAAAATCACTGCCACCGGCTCGAAATTCTCCCGCGCGAGACCAATCGCTTGGCTCCGTTTCGCTTTGATTTTTATATGGTCAAAAGAGGAATCTTTCCCTAATTCTTTCAAGTTTTCAATTCTCACAAACTTCCCATTCTTTTTCGGAAAAAGCTCGAGAAGTGAAACAAACTGTTGCGCTTTCTTTCTTATTTTTACTGGTCGACCAGTCACCGCGCGAATTACCAAATCGGGAAGATAAAAACCGTAAGCGTGAGAATACATCAAAGTGCGATAACCGCCGATGCGGCTGGCAATCTCGATAATTTTGACTTTTCCATCCGGCTCAATAATTAATTCCGAATGAATCGCGCAATTCCGCAAACCCAAAATGCGAATCGCAGTTTCGGTTATTTTTTTCGCCTCCCGCCAAATCCCTTTTGGCTGCTTCGAAGGAAGAATTCGAAAAGCGAGAAATGAGTCATCGCGACCAATTTCTGCCGCAGTCGTGACATCGCAAACTGATGGTGCGTGCCAAATACGATGGCTGTCGACAAGCGAACAAACTGTAACTTGTTTACCCTCGATTGCTTTTTCAACGAGGACGGTTTTACGGGGATTCGGATAATTGAAACGAAAATCGAGATAATGGAAATCGTTGTAAAGTTCTTCGTCGAGCTCAGCTTTGAGTTGGCAAAATTCTTTCCATGCGCGGGTGAGCGCGGCTTCGCTTTTCACATGAAAAATGCAGCGCGATTTGATTCCGGCAATCGATTTGAGATAAACATCGCCTCCTAACTTTTTGCGCGCTTTTTTTGCTTCCGCGAGAGTTTTCACTTCCTCGAATTCGATATTTTCGGGAATCACCGCTAGCGCCTTGCGCATGAGAACCTTGTTGCGAGTGCAGCAGGCTGCGTAAACTGCGGTGGAAGCGACTCCCAATCTTTCCGCGAGATAACTGCGCTGCACCACAAAATGATCGTAATTGGAAACCACCGCTTTGACGTTGTACTTGGCTTTCAATTTTTTGGCTAAATCATCCCAAACTTCGCGTTGGTTTAAGTCCATTTCGAAAATTTCATCAAAAACTTTGGCAGCCCCATTACGAATTTTGCGAGTAACAAGAACCGCAGCGAAACCAGCTCTTTGAGCCGATTCCACACTCTCCAGTTTGTGGAGATATTCGGTGAAGACAATTGCTTTTTTGCGGCGCATTGAAATGTTTGCCGAAGTTTAGAGATTCCTTTTTCATAGCGCAACGATTAAAATTCACGCGATGAAAAACTCCGAAATCTTCCTCGTTTTCGCGGAAAAGACGATCGACAACAATCGATTTTTGGTCCGAGCTAAAGAGTTAAAGGTAAAAATGATGCCGCTTTTTGAGCGAGATCTTACAGTAATTTTGCGGAAAAATACGACGCGCGTACTTTTCAAAGGGCGCGACATCACGCTGAGAATTTTATGCGGACGAATTATTTTTCGCGGCAAAGGTCGCGCCAAAAATACGGTCATCGCACTCGCCAAATTCGCGGAACAAAATCGAATCCCTTTTCTCGATTCCGTCGCGAGTATCGCACTCTCCGGAAAAACATGTTATCTCCCGAATGTGAAATTACAGCACATATATCACATCCCAACAATTTTTTGTGAACAAGTGAGCGATTTGCCAAAAAAAGTTTGGTTCAAATCACCTTTTCTCATAAAACCAGCTTGTGGTCGGCGCGGAGAGGATGTGCGTGTAGTTCAAAAAATTTCAGACATACCAAAGCATCCATGGAAAGCCGTACTGATCCAACCAAAGTTAAACTTTGATGCCGAATATCGAGTTTTGGTACTCAAAAATCGCATACTTGCAATCGCTGAAAAAATAAAAAATAAAGGCTCGCTCGTTGCTAATTTTTCCCGTGGATCACAATTCCATTCGACAAACTTGCCAACTGTGATCGAAAAAGAGGCAATCGCAATTTGCCAAAAAATCGGTGTAGAAATCGGTGGTGTAGATCTCGCTAAAATTGGCAAGCACTTTTACCTCCTCGAGGTAAACCGAGCTTGCGGAATTTGTGGCGTGGAAAGCTCAACTGGCGTGGATGCAAGTGGAGAAATTATCAAGTTTTTACTTTCAAAGTAGTTTTAACACTTCTTTTTTAGACCTTTTTGTGATAAAATGAAGCGACTAAAACTCAAAAATGAACGAAATCACTCCGCCTGATTATTCCAAATACAATCAAGAAAATTACACAAAAAGAATTCGCACGCCTTCTTCCAGCCGCGATTTTTTTGAAAAATGTATTAACCCAATTGTGACAGAAGTGATTAATAAAAACGAGAAAGCTATTTTGCTAAATATCGGCATCGGACCGGGGCATGAATTCAATCATCCCAAAATCAAAGAAAACCCTAATTTAAAAGTCATAGGAGTTGATATTGATCAAGCGACATTAATAAATCACACTAGAAGTAGATTACCGCAAGCGCTTTTGGTAGCAGCCAATACAAAAAATTCGCCTTTTCAAAAAGAATTCGCCGACTGCGGAGTGGTCATAAATGCCCTAATGTACAACCCCAAAGAAGTTCTTCAAATGCTTTTTGAATCTCTCAAACCAGACGGAAAAGCGATCCTCAACGACACAATATTTGAACGAATAAAAGAAGAAAGAAAAGCAAGTCAACTAGCTAGTGGTTGCAAAAATTTCCCGGTGGAAATCAATTTTGAAAATGAAACAGTAAACTTCACGGCTATCGATTACACCAATCATGAACGAGCAGAAACTCGTAATCTCGGCACACAAATTTATCCAACTACTCAAAATGACGCTGAAAAAATGTTTACTTCGAGCGGATTCGAAATTATCAAACTAGAGAGAATTCCATACGAAAAAGACGGCGAAACCGGTAAAACAACTGTTTTTGTAGTTCAAAAACCAAAATCCTAACTTTTCAACAATACCTGCGCCACCGCGAATTCCGGCAGTTTTCGGTTTCGCGAGGAAATTGTAAACTGGGGTTAGAATTCGCGAGTGTAGTAAAATAGCTTTATCAGCAATTGAAATTCGAATGAATCTCCTCCCAATCCTTATTTCGATTCCGCACTGCTCGACTTTCGTGCCGGCAGAGTTACGACGGCTGATGTTGCTTTCCGATTTTGAAATCAAAAAAAGCGCAGATCCTTTTACCGATGAGATTTTTAATGCTTCGAATGCTCACGTCGTGAAGGCGAAAATTTCACGGCTTGTCGCTGATCCCAATCGCGCGCCCGACGATATCGAGATGGAATGTCAATTGTGCGCAGACGGTGTAGTCGTGAGCATCGATGAAAACGGCAAACAAATTTATCGTGAACCGCCGAGCGAAAAAGCGATTTTTGAACGTGTGGAAAAATATCACACCACTTTTCACGCCGAAATTGAAAAGCTCAAGCCAAAAATGAAGTTTCTGATTGACGGGCATTCGATGTGGTCAGTCGCCCCAGCAACCAAAAGCGATGCCGGCAAAGCGCGCCCTGATGTCTGCCTCGGCAACCGAGATTTCACGACCTGCTCGCGCTCACGCACGCGGAAAATTCTAAAATTCTTCCAACAAAAAGGTTTGTCTGTAAGCGTGAACAAACCATTCGGAGGAAAATTCGTGATCGGCGAGCATTGTTCGCGCCACCGTCTGCCGGGCATTCAAATTGAATTCAATCACAAACTTTATCTCAATGAAAAAACTCTCCGACCGCGAAAAAAAGATGTGGAAAAACTTAACAAAATTATTTTCGAACTCGTGGAAATATTAGCTCGCGAAATTTAACTTTTGATGTCGGAAAAATTTACAATTCCAAACTTGCAAAAATTCAGCTTTTTTGTTAAACTAACACATCAAAATACAAACAAAACCACGTCGCGAGATCAATCCGCAACGGGTAAAACAGGTTGACTTGCTCGTCGGCATCCCATCGCTGAATGAGGCTGACAACATCACTTTTGTCACGCGACAAATTGATCGAGGACTGCAGAAATATTTTCCAAATTATCGCGCGGTGATCGTGAATGCGGACAATTTTTCGTCGGACGGCACAGTAAAAAAATTCCTCGCCACAAAAACAAAAACAGCGAAAATTTACATCTCCACTCCGCAGGGAATCACCGGAAAAGGATTCAATCTTTTCAATATTTTTCGAAAAGCGATTGAGTGTAAATCAAAAGCTGTCGCCGTTTTCGATGCCGATTTGAAAAGTATTCGACCGGAATGGGTGCGGGACATGCTCGCCCCAATTCTCGAAAATAATTTTGATTACTGTACCCCGATTTACAGCCGCTGCGAGTACGACGGCTCAATCACAAATCACATTTGCTACCCTTTGATTTTCGGACTTTTCGGCTGCGAAATTCGGCAACCAATCGGCGGCGATTTTGCACTTTCACGGAAAAATGTAAAATATGTTCTCGCGCAAAAATGGCACAAAAGTACTTTTAAATATGGAGTTGATATTTTTCTCACGCTGAGCGCGCTTCGTGGAAATTTGAAAATTGCGGAAGTCGATCTTGGGACCAAAATTCACAAACCAAGCGCACCAAAATTGGGAGCGATGTTTTCACAGGTGATCATGACACTCTTCAAAAATATTCGCGCGAACAAAAAAAGCTGGCTTCGGATCCGCCGCACGCAGAAATTACCCCTTTTCGGGGGAGGAGAGTTCGAACCAACACAGACACTCGAGATTGATTACAAAGGTATGAAAGCGAGTGCGCTTTTCAATTTTCGGAGTAATGCGGAGACACTCGCTAAATTTTTGAGTCCGCCGACTTTTGCGAAATTGGAGGAAATGTTTTCACGAGGAAAAATCAAGATTGGGCAAAAATTGTGGTGCGAAATAATTTTTGATGCGGTGCATGCTTTCGACCGACTTTATTCGAATGGAGAAATTGTCGAAGCGCTTAAACCGCTTTTTTTCGGAAGATTCCTCTATTTTTTTCGAGAAACACTCGAAAAAAATTCAGCTGACTGCGAGCGGGAAATTCAAAATCAAGCCAAATTTTTCTGGCGGCACCGTCGCTACCTTCTCCAAAAATACAAAAAATAAAATGCGAATATGTCGCGATTTTGTTGGCAAACGACTGGAAGCGTGCTAATTTGAAAATCTCAAATGAAAGCGATTAGAAAAACAACAATGGGCGTTTCGTGTATCATCCCAGCGTTCAACGAAGAAAAGCGAGTTGGTCGAGTGATCGCAGTCGCGCGGCGCGTTTGTGAAATTAGTGAAATCCTCGTCATAGATGACGGCAGTTCGGATGAAAC
>JBDRIC010000185.1:0-3209 GCA_043816245.1 Patescibacteria group bacterium | reverse complement strand
TCAAAATATCGCGCGATGATTTCAACCCGGGGGGTCGGCCGTGCCTGCGGCAGGCAGGTAGACAGAATTTCAAAACATTGCGCGGTGATTTCAACCCGAGGGGTTGGATTCAGCGGAAATTGGAGAGTGGAGGGTGGAGGTTTGCTAACCGCCCGCCTGCTGAAATTCGAGTCTCAAATCTCAAATCTCCCCAACCCCTCTTTTCCGAAAGAGGGGCTTTCTTTTCGGCTCGCTCCGCTCGCTCGAAAAGGAGAATTTATTTTTTGTAAAAAAAAGACAACTGTCTTTTCCCTCTTTCGAAAAAGAGGGAAGGCGAAGCAGGGATTAAAAAAATTGGATGTGGATAATAGAGACGGAGATTTGAATTTCAACCCGAGGGGTCGGTAGACAGAATTTTGAAATGTCGCGCGGTGATTTCAACCCGAGGGGTTGGAAGGCGTGGAATTTAGAAATTTTGGGATTTTTTCAAAAAAACCGGCATGCTAAAATTCACCCGCAACAATTATCTATTTTCAAGCTAATCATGACAAAAGTTCGCTTCCCGCCCTCCCCCACTGGTCCGATGCACATCGGCACGGCGCGCACTTTGCTTGTGAATTTTTTATTTGCGCGGGGGCAGAATGGAAAAATCGTGTTTCGCAGTGAAGATACCGACCGGCAGCGAAGCACGCCGGAATTTGAAAAAGAAATCCTCGACGGTATTGATTGGCTCGGCATGGATTTTGACGAGGGACCATTCCGGCAATCCGAGCGGGATGAAATTTACGAAAAGTTTTTCGAGCAGTTGAAAAAGTCGGGGGAAATTTATCCGTGTTTCTGCACGCCGGAAGAACTGACTGCGGAGCGGGAGGAACAGAAAATGAAAAAGCTGCCGCCGAAATATTCGGGAAAATGCCGCGAACTTTCCGCTGCCGAAATTCAAAAATTCGAGAGTGAAGGTCGGAAGCCAGTGTGGCGATTTCGCGTGCCGGATGAACGGATTGAATTCGACGATCTCGTTCGCGGAGAAATTTCGGAGGAGGGTAAAAATATCGCCGACTTCGTGATTCGAAAATCGGACGGGCAATTTCTTTATCATTTCACCGTCGTCGTCGATGACGCGGAAATGCAGATCACACACGTCATCCGCGGCGAGGATCACATTTCAAACACTTCGAAACACATTCTGCTTTTCGAGGCGCTCGGCGCGCCGATTCCGAAATTCGCGCACCTCCCGCTGCTGCTGAATAAAGATCGCTCGAAGATGTCGAAGCGCGATGAGAGCGGGAAGCCGGCGACGATCGAGCGGCTGAAAAATGACGGTTATTTACCGGCGGCGGTTGTGAATTTCCTCGCGCTGCTCGGCTGGAATCCGGGTGAGGGCAGCGAACAGGAATTTTTTTCGTTGGAGGAATTGATCCGCGAATTCGATTTTCGCCACGTCGCGAAAGCGGGCGCGGTTTTTGATTTGGAAAGATTGAATTTTTTCAACGCGCATTATTTGCGGCAGCTGTCGGCTGAAAAATTGGCGGAGTGCGTGAAACCTTTTCTTGATTTCAATGTTGACGACGAAGCAGTTTTGAAAAAAGCGGTGAAGCTCGCGGCGGAACGAATGAAATTTTTTGGCGAAGCGCATGATTTTCTCCACTATTTTTTTGGAGAAATCGAATTTGCAACCGCGCTTTTTGAAAATCCGAAAATGAAAGTCGATTTCAAAAAAGCCAAATTTGCGCTCGAACAATCGCTGCCGATTTTGGAGGGAGTGGAAAATTGGAACGCGGAGGAAATTCAAAAAAAGCTGCGCGAACTCGTCGAAAATTTGGGAGTGAAAAACGGCGAAATTTTGTGGCCGCTGCGGGTCGCGCTGACCGGCGAGCAATTTTCGCCGGGAGTGTGGGAGATGGCAGACGCGCTCGGAAAAGAAAAAAGCTTAGGGCGGATTCGAAAAGGGCTTGACAAACTGCAAAAAGAGGATTAAGCTCACTTCCTTTTTTCTTCGAAAAAGATAAACTTTAAGAAGCATGAAACTTTCTCACCTCACCGAAATCGTCAAAAATGTGAGCCGCACCCTCACCTGCCCCAAATGTGGTAAACAATTTGCGGGTGATACGGTAGATGTTGTGGATATCACCGGAGACCGAGGACTTTTTTCCGCACACTGCTTGCATTGTAATTCCGCCACCCTCGTGGCGATGAGCATCCGCGACTTTCGGCAGAAAATTGCGAAGCGCGAGAGACAAATTTCGAAAGTGGCAATCGGCAAAATTTCTCCGGCGGATGTGGTCGAGATGAAAAACTTTTTGGAAGATTTCGACGGCGACTTCAAAAAAGTTTTGACAAACCCGCCGCAAAAGAAACAAGTGGAATAAAGATTGAGATTTTGGAAAGCGAGCGGTAATACCGCTTCGCAATAAAAAAGCTATTCATGCCGCGTAGCTTTGATGTTTTAAAAGATTAGACATTTCCAATTTACCGAAAACGTCCCGCGGATGCGAGATAATATTTCTATTGCGAAGCGGTATGAAAACTACTCGCTTTCTTTTTGCGTCTCCCAAAAAGCCTCCGCTTCCTTTTCCATTTCGTCGAGCCGCTCGTAATAATCGGGAAACTCGTTGAGATGAGCGAGCGCGATTTTGCCCGTGATGAGCGGATCATCGTTACTCACATTCGTGTGGGAATCGACAGTACCGTGCTCCAGCTCGACATCCATCCCGCGGCGAAAAGATTCGAGGGCGAATTTCCGTTGCGCGAAATCAATCCCGAGTTGCCGCGCAACCTCCGCAGCTTCCTCGGAAGTGAAGTGTTGTTTGGTAGTCATTTGGGAAAGGGGGTTAAAAAGATGAAGACTGAATGCATTTTGGGGGAAGGAAGCAAAAAAGAAAAGTGAGAGCAATTCTCGATTCTGCCCGCGCACCGATCATTCGATCGGAGCAACTCATCGGACTAATCGACGAGATCGACCTCAACCAACTGGGGATGAGGCGGAAAATCGAGGAGGAAATTTCGCGGTATCAGAAATTCACGGTCGGAGTGCTGGGTGACGAAGCGAAGATTCCGAAAATGGATGTGAGGAAGTATGCGAAGGGCGCCTGCCCTCGCGGAAGCGGGGGTGATAAAAGAGGAGAAGCGGGAGATGATTGGGTGTTTGAAGGTGGGGTTGAGAGTGAAGAGTGGGAAGGTTTGCTTTTAAAGCACTCAAAGTAAGGCTGGCTGACAGACAATGGGTGGGT
>JBDRIC010000184.1:0-3726 GCA_043816245.1 Patescibacteria group bacterium | reverse complement strand
AATTAAAAATTGTTTTTAAATTTAAAATTTTTACTTTGAAATTGTTAATCACCGGCGGTTGCGGATTCATCGGCTCGCATTTTTTGCGAAAAATTTTGGCGGAAACCAGCTTCGAGGTGGTGAATCTCGATAAATTAACTTACGCAGGGAAACTCGAAAACACTGTCGACTTCGCGAAAAATTCGCGACACAAATTTGTCGAGGGAAATATTTGCGATAAAAATTTGGTGGACAAGCTAGCAGCCGGAGCGAATGTGATTGTGAATTTTGCGGCAGAAAGCCATGTCGATAACTCGATTGAAAATCCGAAAATTTTTGTCGAGACAAATATTCTGGGAACGCAAATTTTGCTCGACGCGGCGCGGAAACATTCACTCAAAAAATTTCTGCAAATCTCGACAGACGAAGTTTATGGCGACCTCCCGCTCGGTTCGACGGAAAAATTTCGCGAACATGACGAGCTGAAACCGAGCTCGCCGTACTCCGCCTCGAAAGCCGCAGCTGACATGCTTTGCCTCGCGGCATGGCGAACTTTCGACCAGCCAGTTTTGATTTCCCGCTGCTCGAATAATTTCGGCACGCACCAGCTGGCTGAAAAATTGATGCCGCTCGTAATTTCCCGCGCATTAAAAAACGAAAAGATTCCAGTTTACGGCGACGGAAAAAATGTGCGCGATTGGATTCACGTGAATGACCACTGCTCCGCGATTTTGAAAATTCTCGAACGCGGACAAGCGGGCGAAATTTACAATGTCGGCGCGGACAACGAGGTAGCGAATATCGACCTCGTGAAGCTGCTGCTGAAAATTCTCGGGAAAAGTGAGGGGTTGATTGAATTCGTGAAAGATCGACCGGGACACGATCGGCGGTACGCGATCGATTCAAGTAAAATTCAATCCGAGTTGGGGTGGCAGCCGGAGCATGTTAATTTTGAGGAAGAGCTGAAAAAGATGGTGACGTGGTATAAAAAGGAAAATTTTTAATTTTTAAAATAATTTCTATCCGCCGTGGCGGATTTAAAAATTAAGTTTTATTTAAAAATTGTAAAAATTAGAAAATTAAAAATTAGTTTCATGAAACTTGCTACTCACACCGTCATCGGTTTTCCGAATTTGAAAACGAGCGAAAAAATCGTGAACTTGCTCGCCGCGAATTCTGAAATCGTGGAGTTGCAAATTCCGTTCTCCGATCCTGTCGCCGATGGACCGGTGATCGCGGCGGCAAATTATCGCGCGGTCATGAATGGAATCACTCCTGAAATCTGTTTGAATTTCGTGAAAAAAGTTTCCCGAAAATTTCCGCGAACGAAGTTTTACTTGATGAGCTATTTCAACCCGATTTTCCGTTTCGGGATTTCGAAATTCGCGAAAAAAGCGGCTGAGGCGGGAACGCGCGGTTTCATCGTCCCCGATCTGCCGATCGAGGAAGCGGAGGAAGTTTTGGTGGCGTGCAGAAAAAACGGACTCGAATTTATTTTTGTCGTGGCTCCGAATACCGCTGACGAGAGATTAAAAAAAATCGGTAAAGCCGCCGGCGGACGGGGCTGGGTTTATTGCGTGGCGCGGCTCGGCATCACCGGCAGCCGGAGCGAGTTTGGACGGGAATTGAAAAACTATCTCGCACGCGTGAAAAAATTTACAAAACTCCCGCTCGGAGTCGGTTTCGGCGTGAAATCGAGAAAAGATTTGCGAGCAATCGAGCTCGCGGGAGGCGAAATTGGAATCGTGGGAAGCGAATTGTTTCGCATTTTCGAAAAAGGCGGATTGAAAAAACTGGAGAGATTTTTGAAAAAATTGAGAAAGTAGGAAGCAAAATTCCAAGCGCCAATCTCCAAATACCAGGTAAAAAGTTGGATTTGAATTTTGGGATTTGGATTTTATTTGGAATTTGGAATTTGAATTTTGGGATTTTGAATGATTCTCATGTTCGAAAGCGTAAATTGTTTTCGACCGCCCTCTTCCCATAATCGCGCAAAAGCAAATACCACCTTTCCTTCAATTTCTTCTTCTGTAAGAAAATTCGAAGCGTCGCTTCCGCAGTCCATCTGAAAGCAGCTCCGCGAATCACGGCTAGCGAGTCGGTTGTCTCCCATCACGAAATAGCTTCCCTTGGGAATCTCAAAATCAATTTGCTGAGTTTTTTCCGCATCAGAACAAAATCCGCTGCCCACACAGGCATTTCCGAGATTATGGGAGGCAATGAAACTCTCATCCAACTTTTCGAATTCTCCACTCTCGTTCTCTAACCACACGAATCCCTCGAAAAAACGAATCGTTTCATCCGGCAGCCCGATCACTCGTTTGATGAGATAATTTTCCGAATCAGCGGGTTTGAAGACAACCACATCATTCCGCTTGTATTCTGCGCCAAAAACGTACGGCGTTTTCCAGACAATGATGAGCTCCCCGTCAAGAACGTTGGGAGTCATCGACTGCTGCTGCACGCGAAACGGCGCGAAGAAAAACGGCTTCACTACCACCAAAACGAGAAAAAAAATCACCACCACATCGGTGATGAAATCGAGTAAAGCAGATTGAAGAGGAGAAAGCTTTTTATTTCGCGAAAGACAGATCGTTTGGAAGATTTTCATAAACGCGAAAGATTCTACCGGAAATAATTTAGGGTGAAAAGAGAGTCAGAGAAAATTTCTGTAAACTGCAGGCTGAAAACTGTAAAATATCTACGTGATTCTCGATCGGATTATTTTCGCCAGCCATCTGCAAGAAGGAGAGAAGCTCGTCTATGTGGTGCATTCGCATTGGTTTGCGGCTTACAAACCTGTTTGCAAGGTCGGCTTTTTCGGAATGCTCGTGCCAGCGCTTTTTTTTGCAATGTTCCCCACTCAAATTTCGCTGTGGATTTTTGGCGCGTGGTTCGCGCTTGGGTTTCTGCGCTTCATCCGCGAAGTGATGGATTGGTATTTCGATGTTCTGCTTGTGACAAATCAAGGCGTGATCGATCTCGATTGGCGGGGAGTTTTTGACAAATCGTCTTTGCGAGTCGATTACGATGTGATCGTGACCATTTCTTTCGAAAAAATAGGTTTTTGGGCGAGTCTTTTGAATTTCGGAGATTTCACGATTCAAAATTACGGCGATTTGAAGTTGGATCTGCCGATGGCTGCCCGCCCGCAGCGCGCAGAAAATGAAATCATGGAGGCGAAAGAAAAATACACTCGCGCTCGCGGACTCGAAGATGAGAAAGTTTTGAAAGAAATTCTGTCGGGAATGGTGAAGCGACACATGAGCGGAAAAAGGGAAAAAAACGAGGGGCTAGCGGATATTATTTGAAAATTTTTAATTTTTAATTTTTACAATTTTTAAATAAATCCTAATTTTTAATTTTTCATGAAATATGATTTGGAAGAGCGAGTGGAAAAATTTGGTGAGGATGTGATTGATTTTTTAAAGTTAATTAAATTAGATGCAATCAATAAACCCATCGTGATTCAGCTTGTGAGAAGTGCAACCTCAATCGGTGCAAATTATATGGAGGCAAATCAAGCAAGTTCAAAAAAAGATTTTCGAAATAAAATTCGCATTTCCCAAAAAGAAGCGAACGAGAGTAAACATTGGTTAAGGATGCTCGCAAAAGCAGCTCCTTTAAAAGCAGTCATTTGCAGAAAATTTTGGAAGGAAGCCCACGAATTAGTTTTGATTTTTGCTGCAATTTCAAAGAAATCCAAAAATTAAGATTTAAGATTTATTTATAAAATTATCCGAAGGA
>JBDRIC010000183.1:0-4763 GCA_043816245.1 Patescibacteria group bacterium | reverse complement strand
AATTTCGGCGGAGGCGAAAAATTTGATGGAGCGGACAAAAGAAAGTTTGTATCGCGGAATCGAAAAAGCGGTGGCGGGAAATTCGACGGGCGACATCGGTCACGCGATCGAAAGTTTCGTGAAACAATTCGGCTACTCGCCGGTACGGGAAACAGTGGGTCACGGAATTGGACGAAAACTCCACGAAGATCCGGAAGTGCCGAATTGGGGGAAGGCGGGCAGCGGCGTGAAACTGGCGGAAGGAATGGTGATCTGCATCGAACCGATCGTGAACGCGGGCGGCGCGGAGATTCTCACGGAAAAAGACAAGTGGACAACGCGAACAATGGACGGAAATTTGTCGGCGCACTTCGAGCATCAAATTTTGATTCGCGAGGGAGCGGCGGAGATTCTGACTCCGTGGGACGAGTTGGTTGGTAGTTTTTAGTTGGAGGTTTTTAAGGTTGAACTAAAGCTTTGAGCTTTATTCTTTTTTCTTAATCCTTTATTCTCTCTCCGTGAATTTAATTAAAACTCAGGACTTCGCCCTTCGACAGACTCAGGACTTCGCAGAAAGTCTCGCGAGAAAGGCGGGCGAGCTTCTGTTGAAAAAATTCGGCAAAACAAAAATCGTAGCACAAAAAGGCGCGGCGGATTTCGCGACGGATGCCGATCTGGCGAGTGAAAAATTGATCATCCGTGAAATTAGAAAACATTTTCCCGATGACGGAATAATTGCCGAAGAAACAGCTTCCAACTGCCAGAAAGCGACATTCGCGAATGTCGCCTCCTGGGTCATCGACCCCCTCGACGGCACAAAAAATTTTCATTTCGGAATCCCGTTTTGGTGCGTTTCAATCGCGTTGCAGCGCGAGGGAGAATCGGTGGTGGGGGTTGTTTTCGCACCGCTTGTGAATCAGCTTTTTTCGGCGAGAAAAGGCGGGGGGGCAACACTGAACGGAAAAAAAATTCGGGTGAGCGAAACTGCGAAGCTCGCGGAGGCTCTCGTCGTGGTGGAAATTCCGCGGCGGCACACGAGCGGAAAACGTTTTGAAAAAGATGTGGCGGCATTCACGGACTCGCTGAAAAAAGTGCGGCGGGTGCGCGCGTTCGCGGCGGCAGCGTACGATCTTTGCCTCGTCGCGCGCGGAGCGGTGGACGGCTACCTCGATTTTTCGCGGAGCACGAAAATCTGGGATGCGGCGGCGGGCGAATTAATCGTGCGCGAAGCGGGAGGAATGATCACGGATGTTACGTTGCCCGATTTTAAATTTCCGAATGTTTCGGTTTTGGCGAGTAATGCGAAACTGCACGCGCAGTTCAAAAAGTTGCTGTAAAACCCATTTCCTCGTAAAATTCGCGAACCTGCTTACTAGCAGACATATCCGTTCGGGAGTAGCTTCCACCTTCGCTCAAGCTACGGCGGACATGTCCGCTTTCAGAGAACGAGTGGTAAGGCATTCGGCTGTTGCTTCATTTAACATCACATCTCATCACACTCGGGAGTAGCTCAGTGGTAGAGCGTTCGGCTGTTAACCGAAATGTCGCGGGTTCGACCCCCGCCTCCCGAGCCATCTAACCTTTCCATCTAACCTTTCAAATGGAACCAACACAAGTCACCATCTCACTCGTGATTTTGAACCTCATCTTCATCGCAGTTTTCGTTTGGCTCGCCCACACCGCGATTTTTGATCACTGGCTCACAAGTAAAGTCCTGCCGAATCTCTGCACCGAAGAACAGGCTGATGGAAAAGTGGTTTTCACTTTTTGTGAGGAAGAGCCAACCGAATAAGCTGCTCGCAAAGTTCGGGAAATTCAATCCCCGCCGCCCGCGCTTCTTTCGGGTAGAGAGAATTTTTCGTGAAACCCGGCAGCGTGTTTGTCTCAAGAAGATAAATTCTATTTTTTTGGAGAATGAAATCCGTCCGCGAAAGGTGCCGCAATCCCAAAACGCGATGCGCCTTCTTCGCGAGAGTTTGCGCCTCGCGAGTCAATTGCGAGGGAATGCGAGCCGGCACGATTTCCTCGCAAAGTTTCGGATTGTACTTCGCGTGAAAATCGAAAAATGTTCGTTTCGGACAAATCTCAATCGGCGGCAGCGCAAGCAGTTTGCTCTGTGGTGAGCTTGTCGAACCGCTTTCTAGTTTTTCTAGAATACCGACTGAAATTTCCACGCCGCTCAAAAATTCTTCGACCACCGCATCCTCTCCGAACTTCCACGCTTTTTTCAAAGCCGGCAGCAACTCGGATTTTTTTTGAACAATGGAGGCTCCGAAGCTGCTTCCCGCGATGGCAGGTTTCACGAAAACAGGCAGACCGAGTTTTTTTTGAATATTTTCAGCAGCCCGCGAATCTAATTTCGAAGCCACGAAATCTCGCGCCACCGGAAGTTTATTCTTCCGGAAAATTTGTTTCGCGGAAATTTTGTCGAAAGAATTCAGCATCCCCCGCATCCCACTGCCGACAAACGGGATTCCGAGAAATTCGAGCAACCCTTGAATCAAACCGTCCTCTCCGCCGCGACCGTGCAGCGCAGGGAAAACCACGTCAATTTTTTTGGCGGAGCGAATGAAACCGGCGAGATTCTTCGCAGGATCGAATCGCCGAACTTCGAACCCTCTTTTTCGCAGCGCACTCGCGACCGCTCTGCCCGATTCGAGCGAGACTGAACGTTCGGCGGAATCCCCTCCTGCGAGAACTGCAACATTAATTTTTTTCTTCATCTCGGAGATTTTAACACTGGCAAAAAAATTACAAATATCAAAACCAAAATACCAATTCAATTTCAAAACTCAAAATCCAAACTGCTTTTTGAAATTCATCATTTGGGTTTGATTTGTAATTTGGATTTTTTAATTTGGAATTTATAACTTAATGTTCTTCAACAACTCCACCAAAATTTCACAAAACTCATAAACCTCGCTTTCTTTAATTTTTTCGTTTGAACGGTGGCATTCTTCCAAATCGCCCGGTCCGAAACCCGCCGTCGGAATTCCCCGTGAACGGAGCACTCCCCCGAAAGTGAAAGCTGGCATCCCGATAATTTTTGGTTTTCGGTGGGTAACTTTTTGAACCGCACGCAAAGCTGATTGCACAATCGGAGATTTTTCGGAAGTTTCGGAGGGAGGCAGGTCAGCCAGAATTTCGAATTCGAAATTGCGGACTTTCCACTTTCGCGCTTCTGTTTTTGCGAGTGTTTTTAACTTCTGTAAAATTTTCGCTTTCGATTCATTCGAGGGGAAACGAATATCGAGCAACGCCTCCGCCTCGCGGGGAATCACATTCGCCGCCATACCAGCGTGAAAAGCCCCCACCGAAATCGTCGCTGGCGTGAGCAGCTTCTCGCGTTTTTTGAATTTCAGTTTCCGAACATTTCGCAAAAAATCTTCAAGAATGAAAATCGCGTTTTTGGATTTTTCGGGAATCGATCCGTGCCCCTGCTTGCCGAATGCGCGAACGCGAAGATGCACCACCCCTTTTTCGGCGATTTCAATCTCGCGGTTATTGCCGCACGAGTCGGGAATCACCGCCGCCACCGGTCGGAAAATTTTTTTCGCGAGCAAAAAATCCATCCCACATTTATTCCCCCGCTCCTCGTCGGCGACTGCCGCAAACACGATCCGATTTTTCAGTTCGCCTTCAAATTTTTTCAAAATTCTCGTGGCAAGCAGCATCCCCGCGAGCGGCGATTTGTTGTCCACCACTCCCCGACCGATCAAAAAATTTTCTTGTCTTGAGCGAAGACGAGATGTCCGAACGAGTCGAAACGGATCTGTCCGCCACCCCTCCCCCGCCGGCACGACGTCGGAATGTGCCGCGACGATAATTTCAGGAAGTTGCGAATTGCCCAAACTCCACACGAGATTCGTCCGTCCACTCTGTTTCTCGAATTTTTGAAAGCGAATCCCCCACTTCTTCAAAAAACTCTCGCAAATTTTGGCGACATGAATTTCGCTATTCGAAGAATCAACCGCGACAAGTTTCGCGAGAATCGAAATTAGTTCTCTCTTTTCTTTATTCGAAAGTTTGTAAATATCATCCACCCTCGAATTTTACTTTCTTTTTTCCCACGCAACCAAAAGTGGAGTGGCGGTGAAAATCGAAGAGTACGTGCCGACGATCGTGCCGACGATCAGCGCGAACACGAACCAGCGGATTGATTCCGCACCGAGAAAAAAGAGCAGCACGAGCACGGCGAGCGTGGAGGCAGAGGTATTGATCGAGCGCGTGAGGGTTTGATTCAGGCTCTTGTCGGCGACATGAGAAAGCGTCTCACTCGAAGTTTGAAATTTGCGATTCTCGCGCAACCGGTCGAAAACGACAATCGTGTCATTGACCGACAAGCCGAGAATCGCGAGCAGAGCGGTGACTGTGAGCGAATCGATCTCGACACCGAAAAATTGACCGAGAATCACAAGTACGCCGAGCGTGATGAGAATATCGTGGACGAGCGCGACAATCGCGCACACCCCGTATTTCAGACTCGCGGATTTTCTTTTAATTTCAAAAGCGAGAAAAATGAAAAAAGCCGCGAGAATTCCGAGAAAGGTCAACCACCGCGTGAAATCGTCTTCGACCATGGTCTCAGCGACAATCACGGTGAAACCGAGCAGCGATCCCATCGAAACATATTTCGTGAGAGTGTCGCGCCGCGTGTTGCGGAAAACGGCGGCGAGGTAAAGCACGATCGCGATCGAAGCGTAGCTAATCGCGCGAATCGCCCGTTCGCGTAAACTTTTGCCGAGAGTGGGTCCTGTCGTGGTGAAACGAAGCGTCTCGAAGCT
>JBDRIC010000182.1:0-9232 GCA_043816245.1 Patescibacteria group bacterium | reverse complement strand
GCGTGCTGAAAGAACGAATGAATATAGCGAGTAGTTTGTCTCGCTCAGTCGATGGTCATTTTGCTCGCTACGTTTTCAGTTTGCTTGGTTATCAGCTTAAATGCTTGGCTAAAACGCTTTTTTGAGTTTCGAGATTCGCGTCATTAGTCAAAAAATATCTTGTCTTTACGAGGATGTCGAAGACGGTGACGTTTTTGAAAAAGTTAACCTTAAAAAAATAAAATTGGTTGTTTCCAGTATAAGAAATCCCGACATAAGTCTCTCTATCATAAGACAAGTGCGGAATCTAAATAAAAAATGCATTATTATCGTAGTCTCAGAAAGAGCTGAAGATGCCATAGAGTGCTATGAAGCTGGTGCAAGTCATGTCGTCGTGCCCAATGAGCTAGGAGGTCATCACATTACCACCTTAATAGAGCAGCACGGACTAGATATTAATAAATTTATCCCAATTCAAATTAAACACTTGGAGCAGCTAAATCAGATTTAAATTTTACTTACCTTGGTTGCAGAAACTGTACATAAGTCAATCGGAGCACCCTGAGTGATTAACACAAACTCCTCTTTTAGCCCTAAATAGGAAAATATATTTAGTAGTAATATTATTGAGACCAAAATGTTTTCTTCGCCGCAGGCGGAGGAATCATTTTTGGCGATGCTGGTGACGCAAACTACCGCGTCGAAGCGAAAACAAAATTGAGAACTCATGTGCCGGGGCGACCCGCTAGTAGGCTTCGGTCTAGCAGGAGTGTCGGCTAGCTTCAATCCACCCCATGCCACCAAAATATCTTTTGGAAACGAGAGATTGTCTTTGTTTCTAAAAAAATTCGGAAAACTCGCCATGCTTTGAATGCTAAAATCTCCGCGATGCTGCTCACACTTTGGCAATCTCTCCGCCCGAAACAGTGGATCAAAAATCTGCTGGTTTTTGCGCCGCTGATTTTTTCACGCGAGTTTTTGAATCCAGATTCGGTGAAACTCGCTGCAATCGTTTTCGGAATTTTTTGCGCAACAGCGAGCGGAATTTATCTTTTGAATGATGTGCTTGATCGCACCGCCGACCACCAACATCCTCTCAAAAAAGAACGCGCCGTCGCGAGCGGGAAGCTTCCCGCGAAAGCGGCGATCATCGCGAGTGTAATTTTACTCGCAGGAGGACTGCTCCTCTCGACTCAAATAAATGCGGTACTCGCAGGAATTGTCGGTGGCTACATCGTTTTGCAAATCGGCTATTCAATTTTTTTGAAACATCTGGTAATCATCGATTTGCTTGTAATTTCAACTGGATTCATTTTGCGAATCTTCGCGGGCGGCGTGGCAATCGGCGTGGCAATTTCAAGTTGGTTGCTCGCGATTACTTTCCTCCTCGCGTTGCTGCTCGCAGCGGGAAAAAGATTGCGGGAAATCGAGACAGCGGGGAAATCCTCGCGGAAAGTCTTGGCAAATTACTCACCTCGATTTTTACAAACGACAATCCAAATCCTTCTCCCTGCGATTCTCGTGAGTTATCTTTTTTATTCTTTCCAGGCGAGCGAATCTCCGCATTTTATTTTCACCGTCCCAATTGTGGTTTACGGATTACTCCGTTATCTTTTTTTAATCGATAAAAAATCCGCAAATGAAAATCCCACCGACCTGCTCCTCGAAGACAAGCCTCTCTTTATTTCAGTTGTTTTTTGGGGAATTTCGGTAATCGCCATCCTCTCCTTCGCGTAATACCAATTCGCAATAAAAAAAGCTATTAATGCCGCGCAGCATCGGTGTTTAAAAAGATTAGTTATTTAGTAATTAAATTAATTTAAAAAACATAAGCTGTAATATCTACATTGCGAAGCGGTATGACGTGAAATTTTTGGGCAAAATCCCGATTTGGTTGTGGCTGCTTTTTTTTGTTGGAATTGCGCTGTTGCAAGTTTTTCTCGTGAGAAATACCGTGATGGGCGATGCTTTCATCCACTTCGTCTTTGCGCGCGGAATCGCGGAGGGACAGCCATTTTTTTACAACGGAGAATTTTCCGCCGGTTCGACCTCTCCACTCTGGAGCGCGCTCCTCGCGTGGCCGTGGAAAATCTTTGGTGAAAATATCATTGGCTTCGTTAAAATTTTTTCCAGCTTTTTCACCGCGCTTTCAGTTTTACTGACTTTCGCAGTCGCTCGGGAAATCACAAAAAATAAGATTATTGCGCTGGCAACCTCCTTCCTCGTCGCCACAAGTTTCGTTTTTTCTTTTTGGGCGGCGAAAGGAATGGAAACCCCTTTTTATGTTTGCCTGATTTTGGGAAGTTTTCTTTTTTACCTTTCCATCGTTAACCCCCCAGTTAGCTGGGGGGTTAACTCGCAAAAGAGTTTGCCGTTTGAAATTTTGCTCGGCATCCTTCTCGGTCTTGCAATCCTCACCCGACCGGAAGCGTGGTTTTTTGCGGCAATTTTGGGAATTCCGCTTATCGTGAAAAAGGGCTGGCGAGTAATTTTCTCAGTCGGTCTTCCCGCTTTTTTAATCTTGTCGCCGTATTATTTTTGG
Source organism: Patescibacteria group bacterium (assembly GCA_043816245.1). Lineage (GTDB taxonomy): Bacteria > Patescibacteriota > Gracilibacteria > JAHISY01 > JAHISY01 > JAHISY01. The sequence continues at coordinate 6,711 of JBDRIC010000182.1, read as the reverse complement.
CTGTCCGAAAATACCGGAGGCATCCTCCCCTCTTCCGCCGCGCGAATTTTGCGAGCGCAGCAGTGGGCGATTGAATTCCACGGAATTTTCTTCACGCCGGAAATTTTCAAAATTCTCTTCACAAAATTCCTCCCGCTCACTCCTTTTGTAATTTTGTTTTTTTATCCATTCGTTAACCCACCACTTAAGTGGTGGGTTAACTCCAAATTCGTTTTTCTCCCAATTTTCGCGTGGTTGATTTTTCACGGAATTTTTTTCACCATAATTTTCCCGACAACGGAAGGCTACCGTTACCTGCTCGCCGCGCTGCCGTTTTTTTATTTCGTGGCGATTTTGGGAATCTGGAAGCTGCCGAAAAAATTTCGAATCGCCGCACTCACTTTCGCGCTCGTGGGAAGTTGCATAATTTCAGGACAACAACTCTTCGAGAGAATGGCTTCGATTGAAAATTGTGAAATTCCGTTCACCGACAAAACACGGCGGGAAACCGGAATTTGGCTGCGGGAAAATTCAGATTCGAATGATTTAATCGCGATGAAAGAAATCGACCAATCCGCATTTTATTCGCGGCGAAGAATGCTTTCGCTGGATGGCACTCTCGACACGAAAGCGATTCCGTTCGTGAAAAACGGAAACCAGCTTGAATTTTTGGAGCGAGAAAAACCGGACTTTTTCATTCTCGAGGAAGAGATGTACCGCGAGTACCCCGACTGGAAAGATTCGAACATCCTCCCGCTCCTCGCTGCAAATCCAGAAATTGGAGATTCTCAAGCTCTCGGCGGTTTGGAGTTCACCCTGCGAGAAAAATTGAAGTCCGGAGATGCGGACAGTTGCGCGCATTTTTCGGACGAATATTTTTGGTGGATTTTCGAAGTGCAACCCGTCGAAATTTCGGCAGATTAAACTGTGTCACCAATTTCCCCACGAGTTATTTATTTAAACATCTGCTTCGGTTGAGCCGACGATTCTCCAAGTGCCACCACGCGGAGCTAGTTGCTCAAACAGTACCGTCGCTTTAGGAAGAAGCTCATTTAATGTTTCTTTGCCTCTCGTAATATTACGAAGATGACAAGCTTCTTCGGTTTCAGACATATCAATCTCCTGACCCCTAAGAGTATGCGAGAGAGCTTTCTCTGAATCTTTGTGCATAACAAAAAGTTTAAAAGTTTGAAAAAAACAAGAATTGATTTTAGTTTCGTATTTTTTCGCTGTCAAATTCTTTTTCCAAACTCGCCTTTTTTTGTTTACTAAAATTATCTTAAACTATCGTTCGAGTGGCTTATCTTTTCTTTTTTATCGGAATCGGATTCAATGCGACGGCAAGCTTTGTTTTGAAAATTTTGGGCGAGCAAAACGGCAATCTCGTCTCGCTCGCGACTCTCCGAAATCCGCTCCTCTACCTCGCGCTTTTTCTTTTCGGAATGAATGTGGTTTTTTACGCGCTCTTCTTGCAGCGCGTGAATCTCGCGGTCGGCTACCCTGCTTTCGTCGGCGGGACTTTCGCAATCGTGCTGCTGCTCTCTTTTTTCTTTTTGCGAGAAACTCTCACCCTCCCGCAAATCTTTGGCATCGCGCTGATTTTCGGAGGGATTTTATTAGCGGTGAGATAATCTTGAATCTGCCGTTAATCACAATCTTACTTTCAAATCATCGCCCCTTTGTTTCTTTCTGCACGAGCTAATCAGGGTAATCATTTAATCCGATGAATCACGGTCTAGACAAACCGCTGGCTTTCGAAAGCAGTTTTTGGGAAACTGAAACCGTGCTGAAAAAACCCTTTCGAAAAAACGCTTCCGTCATCCTTCGTAAAAATGGAAAATTCCTCCTCGTGAAAAAACCACGCAATCATCATGCCTGGCAATTTCCGCAGGGCGGAGTGGAAAAAGATGAAACTTTTGAAGAAACAGCGCGGCGAGAATTCGCGGAGGAACTCGGGACGCGAAGAATTGAAATTTTACGAGAAGCGGGAGTGTATTCTTACGAGTGGGCCGCGGAAGAAAAAGTGAGCGAGGAGTTGAAAAAATTCCGCGGGCAAGAAGTGCACCTTTTCCTCGCGGAGTTTCTCGGAAAGGATGCCGAAATCGAACTCGACCAAAACGAACTCACGGAGTGGCGGTGGGTGGACGCGGCGGAATTGAAGGAGTTGATCGAATCGCCTGAATATCTCAAAAAAATTTTAGAAATTCTCAATGCAACAGATTAATTTAATTTCCGTTTGCGTAAAAAAAATCTCGCGCGGTATTGCCGCGCTCGAAACTCTCGACCGCAAATTCAAATTTACTCTCCCGCTCAAGCTGCTTTCCAAAAATTTAAAAATTGGGGAACGGTTGGGTTTAAAAATTTCGAATGCAACGAATGCGGAGGACGCCCGTGATGAATCCGCGCGAAAACTGCTCGAAGAAATTATCAATTAAAATGGCGAAGTGAAACTACTCTCGCTACGCGCGCAAAACTTTCGCAACCTCACCAATCTCGAGCTTAGTTTTGATAAGCCGATGAGCGCTTTCGTGGGAAACAATGCGCAAGGCAAAACTAACATCCTCGAAGCAATCACTCTCCTCGCCTTCGGAAAATCATTGCGAAGCAATTCGGAAAAAAGTTTGCGGAAAATCGGAACCGATTTTTTTCGTGTCGAGGGAGCGGCGCGGAATGAGAGCGGCGAGAATTTGAAAATCGAAATCGCGGCGGCGGAAGCAAAAACTTTCAAATTGAATGGCAAGCCGATCACTGCCAGCCGCCTCGTCGGAAATTTCCCAGTCGTGAGTTTTGCTCCGGAAGATTTGAATTTGCTGCTGCTCTCGCCTAGTTTGCGGCGGCGGTATCTCGATATTTTGCTCTCGCAAACTTCGCGGAAATATTTGCTCGCGCTGAACTCATATTTGAAAGCGCTCAAAAACCGAAACGCGCTGCTCGCGCGAATCGGAGAAAATTTGGCAAAAGAAGATGAACTCGAATTTTGGGATGTAGAACTGGCGCGACATGGAAGTTTGATCGGAAAATTGCGAGCGGAGTTTTTGGAATTTGCGGAGCAGCCGCTCGCGGAGAACTTCCAGAAAATTTCAAACGAGGGAAAAATCTTGAGCGCGCGGATTGCGAACTTCCGCGGAGAGGAAATTGATGAAAAAAAATACCTCGCGAATCTCACGAAGATGCGCGAACAGGATTTGCGTTTCGCGAATACGAATTACGGAATCCACCGCGCGAATTTGATTTTCAAACTCGAGGATGAACCGCTCGCGGAGAATGGCAGCCGCGGCGAAATCCGCTCAACAATTCTGGCGTTGAAATTCGTGGAATTAGAGTTTTTGAAAAATAAACTCGGAGAAAAACCTGTTTTGCTGCTCGATGATGTTTTCAGCGAATTGGATGAAAGCCGGCAGAAAAGTTTGATGGACTTGATCGTGAATCATCAAACCTTCCTCACCACGACGAAGCTCGCCCACCTCGATCCGATTGGAGAAAAAGATGTGTGGGAAGTAAAAAATGGAGAGTTGGAAAAACTGGGGTAAAATACCCCGCACTTTGGAGAGGTGGCTTGAGTGGTCGAAGGCGCTCGATTCGAAATCGAGTAGACGGGGCAACTCGTCTCGAGGGTTCGAATCCCTCCCTCTCCGCCAAAATTGTTTGGTAAAATCTTGAAGCTGCCACCTTAGCTTCCACATTCGGGCTACGGCGGACAGGCAGCTAAGCAACACAATACTCGCCACCTTAGCTCAGCTGGTAGAGCGCCCGCCTTGTAAGCGGATTGTCGCCGGTTCGAACCCGGCAGGTGGCTCCAGCCTTCGCCTCTAGCTTCGGCTGGCAGGTCAGAAAAAATCGTGGATGGGTTCCCGAGTGGTCAAAGGGGACAGACTGTAAATCTGTTGGCTCCGCCTTCGGAGGTTCAAATCCTCCCCCATCCACCAAAAATGTTCTCTCGCAAAGCGAGAGGTCGTTTTGGTGATTAGGTTTTGAATCCCTGCCGGCAGGCAGGCTCCCCCATCCACCACTTATTCCAAAAACATCGCATCGCCGAAACTAAAGAAACGGTAATTCTCACTTTTCGCGGTCTCATAAATTGCGAGAATTTTTTCACGACCAATGAATGCTGCAACAAGCATAATCAAAGTTGATTTCGGGAGATGAAAATTCGTGAGCATCGCGTCAATGAATTTGAATTTGCAGCCGGGAAAAATGAAAATGTCTGTCTCGTCGCTTTTGGCGTGAAGCTTGCCTCGCGCGTCAGCGCAGCTTTCGAGCACCCGACAACTCGTCGAACCCACAGCAATAATCCGCCTGCCTTCTTTTTTGTGCTGATTCAGCCTACTGGCAACGCCCTCCGACAAAGTAAAGAATTCTGAATGCATGTCGTGATCCTCGATTTTCTCCGCCTTCACCGGCGCGAAAGTTCCCAACCCCACATGCAGAGTCACCTTCTCCACTACCACTCCCCGCTTTTTTAATTTGGCGAAAACTCGCGGAGTGAAATGCAGCCCCGCCGTCGGCGCGGCGACCGAGCCGGATTTTTTGGCATAAATAGTTTGATACTGCGGAACCTTTTTAGCGGGGGAATGGATGTAAGGCGGCAGCGGCGTCGCTCCGAATTTTTCCAAATCTTTGGTGAAGTTTTTGGAGTGAAACCGAATCACCCGCTCCCCATCAGCAAGAATTTTCAAAACCTCGCCGGTAAAGCTTGCCCTCGACTCCGATCGGGGGTTCTTTCCAATCTTAAAAGTCGAGCCGACCTGAAAATGCTTACCGCCGCGAACGAGACACTCCCAAACTTTCGGCGTAATTTCTCTTGCCAAAAAAACTTCTCGACCCTCGCGCGTCGCAAGCCGCGCCGGAATAACTTTCGATTCATTCAAAACCAAAACATCGCCCGGCTGAAGCAGATCGGGCAAATCAGAAAATTTTTTGTGGAGAATCTTCCCGTCCTCGCGAGAGTAAACCAGCAGCTTGGAAGAATCACGCGGGCTCGCCGGCTTCTGCGCGATGAATTTTTTCGGAAGTGAATAGTCGAAATCGGCAGTTTTCATTTGGAGGATTTTAACCCACCGTCAGCACGGGAACGATGAGCAAACAAGTGGAATATTTTTGCTAAAATGAATGACCTAAAAGTCGTTCGTTTTTTCAAAAATCATCATGCAAACCACCTCCTCAATTCCCGTCACTTTCGACAAATCCCATATCATCACAATCGGTGAAAAACTTTATGGTGAAAGTCTCGAACTAATTCGTGAACTTGTTTGCAACGCTTACGATGCCGATGCCACTAGCGTTTGGATCGAGATCGCTCCTGACAAAATCAAAGTACGCGACGATGGAAGCGGCATGGACGAACTTGGCTTGCGTGAATATTTCAACATTGGCTCAAAAAATAAATGCGACGAAAACATCTCGCCTAAATTTAGACGGCAGCGAGTCGGACAATTCGGCATCGGTAAATTTGCTACCCTCACAGCCTGCGGTCGCTTCCGCGTTTTCACTCAAAAAGGCGAATCTTCTATTGAGAGTATCTTCGATCGCCAAGATTGGTTTCAGTGTGACAACTGGTCAGTCCCGCTCAAAAAACATGAGCATAACCCCGAATTCGGACAAGGCACTCTAGTGACTTTAGAGCACTTGAAAAAAACTTTTACTTTGCCGGAAGTAGAGCGCTACATCCGCGAGAGACTACCTCTCTCTGCTCCGCATTTTGAAGTATTTTTGAATGGAATTCGAATTGAACCTACTTACATACCCGGAAAAAAATTTGAAATCGATGTTAGAACCACCTTTGGGGCAGTACACGGGGAAGTCATTCTGCCTAACCTGAGAGGATTGCAAATCTCAAACAAGACTGGCGTCGAATGCATAGTGCGAGGCGTGTTAGTGTGTCGAGAAAACTTCGGTTTTGAATCTTCCACACTTTTCCATCGTTTGCGTGGAAGAATCACGGCTGACTTTTTACCGATTACATCAGATCGCAATAGGTTTATTACAGATACTCCTGAATATGAGTCTTTCATCACAGTAGTGCAGCGCGAACTGCGTAAAATTCTGAAGACACTTAAAAAAGATCTTCGCAAGAAAGAAGACCAAAAAGCTGATGAAAATCTACGGGAAACTTTGGGAAAAATCGGCAAAGCCATGCGCAAAAATCCAGCCTTTGCCCCACCTGTAATGTCACCAACAGGTGAAATTGATGAAAATGGAAACTCGAACGCAGACAAAATGGCTCCGCAAGCTTCACCGGATGAACAGGACGGGCGTGAAGCATTTACCGTAAATCTATCAGATGACGCGAATCCTGATGATAATCCAAATCCCGCTGGCGAACCTGCAAACAAAAAGCCCACCGCTGCGCGAAAAGTGCGAGTCAAAGATTTGAGCGGCAAAACATTGACTGCCCGCAAAATCAAAGTAGGCGGCTTGGGTGTCACTTGCGTGCTGGAACACTGCGGGCGAGATTTTCCGCCAGCTTTTATGGAAAGCGGCATCATTTACTTGAACCGCGATCATCCTCTTTACCGAAAACAAGAAGCGCGAAACAATAAGGAAAATTTAAATTTTTATTTAGGAAGTTTGATTACTCAGCAAGTGGCGCTCCTTCGCTGCGAACACGATGCGCGCCGAATGGTGGAGATTCAGAATCAGTTGTTGACGGACAGCTTCTAATTTTTGAAAAAAACGCGTGTTAAAATTACCTTGCTTCTTAAATTCTCGGGCACTTAGCTCAGTTGGTTAGAG
>JBDRIC010000181.1:0-2193 GCA_043816245.1 Patescibacteria group bacterium | reverse complement strand
CTGCCGGCAGGCAGGTCTTCGCCTACAGGATTATTATTTATTTTATCATCTCTTTAAAATTTCATACTACAAAATTGCGTAACTTCACGTAATAATGTCGTATTCTACTTTCAAGAATTTTTATCGCGGAAAATCTGCGTCGCCTTCACCATCTCTCGCAATCCCTCCTCGGATTCCTCCAAAGTTCTCGTCTTTAATCCACAATCCGGATCCACCCAAATTTGTTCTGGTTTGAAATAAGTCAGAGCCTTCTCTAAATATTTCTCGATTTGCGCCTGCGGCGTAATCCGGTGGGTGTGTACATCGAAAACCCCCAGCCCGACATCCTGCGGAAATTCGTGGCCCTGAAGTTGATCCAAAAGTTCGAAGTCGCGGCCGGCAAACTCGAGGTCGATTTGATCGACAGGCAGGAGTTTAATCTTTGGCGCGAGTGTCTCAAAGGCTCCGTAACAAATATGCGTAATTGAATACATTTCCAGACCTTCTGTTACTAGCCGCAAACCTTCCGCCGCGAGCTCAATTTCGTCGCTGCGCACAGATAGAGCTGGCTCGTCGACTTGAATAATCTTGCAGCCCGCTTTTTGGAGCTCCTCCGCCTCTTGGCGCAGCACTTTGGCGAAGGCGTGGACAACTTCTTCGCGCGAGCCGTAGTGTTCGTTGAAACTCCAATCCATCATCGTATAAGGACCCGTCAGCATTCCCTTCACTGGTTTCTTGGTTAATTTTTGCGCGTATTCGAAAAAGTGTTTCGTCATTGGTTCGCGAAACTGGATTTCGCTAACAATGCGCGGCTTTTTGTAATAACGATTACCATACGAGCGAACTGGTTCCGAAATCTCGAAGCCGTCTAATCGCTCCGCAAAAAAAGTTGCCATGTCTCCCCGCTCCGCTTCCCCGTCCACGATCACATCAATTCCCACCCGCTCCTGCATCTCAACAAATTCCTTCGTCGCTTGTTCTTCGAATTTGAGCAATTCTTCGCGCGAAAGCTCTTTTTTGTAGAACTTCTTCCGTGCCTCCACGAGATAATCCGGCTTCGGAAAACTGCCTACGGAAGTAGTTGGAAAAAGCGGTAATTTTAAATCAATCTTCATTTTAGATTTTTAAGTAGTGCGATCTTCTCAAGAGCTTTACCGTGTGGCAGATATTCCACATGTGAGGAAGTCGAGAAAATAATTTCCGCTGCATTTTGAAAAGTTTCGACGATCTCTCCTTTGAGCTTTTGTAAATCCTCACTCGCTTCGAGTTTCGTCTCGCGAGCATCCACCACTCCCGCCTGGACAATCGCTCCCTCTGGCAAACTGTGAACCTCCTGCGGCTGTGTGAAATCAATCCCCACTCCACAACCCGCCTCAACTAAAGCTTTCGCAGTCTCTTCACTAAAGTTTCGAAAGTAAGAAGTCACAATCACTTTCGCCTCGAGTTTTCCAAGCTGTTTATAAAAATCCATGTTCCGTGCCTGCCCTCCGTAGTCCGCAACAGCGGACGAAGGACGGGTTCCATGTTCCATGTTCCATGCTAATTCCGGTTCATGAATCTCAATCACCTTCGCTCCCGCCTGGGCCAAAGCTTCCGCTTCTTTCAAAAGATTGGCAGCGATAACCTCACGCAATTTCTCTGCATTCTTGTAAAAATTATCGACACAAGCGGCCGCAAACGAGAAAACTCCCGGCAGTGCCGCTTTTACGCTCGGATTAATATTCAAAGCAAATTTAAAGTCTTCGAGCGTCTTGCTCGGATTGTATTTCAGTTCGCTCTCGATAACCGGCTCACCGTAAAGAGTATTCGTATTGTAGAAGCGGTGAATCCCCCGACGAGTCAGGCCATCCCAAGCCGAAACGAAGGGTGAAAAAAGATCCGTCCAGCGGATCAAACCATCGGTTGGTAGATCAATCCCCGCCTCTACTTGCTCTTCGACAGCGCGCTTAATATTCGCCTGTAGAACACTTTCCAATTCCTCAACAGAAATCTCCTCTCGATCAAGCTTGTGCAGATTCGCCCGCAAGCTCGGAGCAGATCCCCCAATCTTGGGAAAAATACCAGTCGTGGTCGTCAAAATTTTTGGCACTAAAAAAATTATAGCCGAGGAATTTTAGCGAAATCTGACGAAAAAACAATTAACGCGCCGGTTTGACTTCGACTGTCGGATAATTATTCTCCTTTTCGGAAATAGTAATCGTGAAACAAGCGCGT
>JBDRIC010000180.1:0-4274 GCA_043816245.1 Patescibacteria group bacterium | reverse complement strand
CGTCTCATTCACCTCCTCCAGCATCGACCGCAAAGTGGTGGATTTTCCGCTGCCGGTCGGACCACAGACGAGGATCAGACCCTGTTTTTTTTGAATTAACTCCCGCGCCGCTGCCGGCAAACCAAGCTCATCCAAAGTCGGCAAAGTTTTATTGACCTGGCGCATCACCAAGGCGATTTTTCCGCAACGATAAAAAGCGTTGCAACGAAAATTTGTCTGATCGGTGTGCCGGTAAGAAAAATCAAATTCGCGATTTTTTTGCAATTCGGCAATCTCTTTTTTGCCTTTCAATATTTTGAAAATCAGTTGCTCCGCTTCCGCCTCGCTCGGAATTTTGAATGATTCCACAAAATGGATCTCGCCGAAAATCCGCAAAGCGATCTTGGCGCCCGCGCCGATGTGGACATCCGAGGCTTTTTTCTCGATGGCGAGATCGAGCAGCCTGTTTAAATCAAATTCCGCCACGCCTGTCGATTTAGGTTCAGTCATCTTCAGGAATTTTAATTTCGGGAGCGTCGACCGGACTTTCGTTGGCTTTGGCGCGCTCCATATATCTCTTGCCGACCAGCAAATCAAAGTTTGGCAAAATTGTCGAAAGCTGGAGGACGGTGTCTCGATCGATTATCAAAATCTCCGAATCGGCAAAAGCGCGAGCGGAGGCATTGCGGGTTTTTTTGCCGAGCGAGCCCAGCTCTCCGAAAATGTCGCCGGCTTTCAAAAAAGCCACTTCCTCGGCGATATCATCTTGAATTCTGACGATTTCCACTTCACCGCTTTTGATGACATGCAGCTGCTGCCCGAGCTCGCCTTCATGAAAAATAAATTCACCAGCTTTAAAGTTTTTGATTTGAATTTTATTGACTAATTCGAAGTGTTTTTCTAAATCTAATCCTTCAAATAACGGCAATTGCGTGATTGCCTTCAGTTCAGCCTTGGCTGCCAAAACGGTAAATATTTTTGTTTTTTGAGACATTAAATTTACCCTTAAACATGTAAGTTTTGGTTTTAACCAATTCGTATTTTAGCATAAAATAAACCCTAAGACAAATAAAAAAAGTTAAATTTAGAAAAATTTCAAAGCCAATGTAAAATGGAGTGGATTTGAATTTATTTCTCTTACTTGTTCTCGCTCATCTACTTGGGGATTATCCACTCCAGACAAATTGGATTTATCGTCAAAAATTCCGCAGTTGGTCGGGGGGATTGTGGCACGCCGCAATTTTATTTTTGTGTTTTGCCGTCATTCTTTCGCCGTATCTCGCGAATTGGCGAGTGGCTGCGCTGGTTGCGACAATTTCATTTATTCACTATTTGCAGGACTATCTCAAAATCGAAATAGTAAACAAGCGCAAAAAAATGACTGCTTTCTCCGGTCTTTTGTTTGATCAACTTCTCCATTTTCTTTTTTTGATGGGGGCGGCGTACTGGGCGAATTCGCTGCAGCTGGAAGTAATTTCAGGAAATCTTATTTCAAGTATTTTGTATTCTGATCCTGTACTAATCTATTTGATAGTGCTGTTGTCGGCTACATTTGTGATAAATACGGTTTCTCATGTTAAAAATTTCGACAAATCAAAAAGCGAATTCCGACGAGATTGGCGCGGAATTTTTATTCGCGGTGGGATTGCGACATTCGTTTTCGGCGTGATTTGGCTAGTCACTGCTGCTTACCTCGTCTGAACCGTGATTGTCTTGAACTATGATTTTTGTGATTACTCTGATTCACTATGATTGGGTTGTGCAGAAAAAAAACAAAGATGTGGGATTGGAATGAGTGGCAATTAATGGCAGCTTTTGTCTTGAACTATGATTTTTGTGATTACTCTGATTTACTATGATTGGGTTGTGCAGAAAAAAAGATGGGTAATAAATTGAAAAGCGCGGTGTTTAACGGGCAGGCGGAAAATCACAGTTAATCCGCCTGCCCTCCGAAGCTCCGCCGCAGTGGAGCGAAGGATGGGTTAATCAGGAAAATCAAGGTTCAGACAATTGCCGCAATTTGGCTAGTCGCTAATTTTTTTTAAAAAAAAATGGCGTACAGCAAAAAAGAGAAGGGGACTCGGCAGAAATAATTCACCGAGCCCCCAATTCTCCGTCTCGATCATTTCTATCATTTTCTCAGGACTACCCCCTGTAAAAACGGGTAATCCTCGTTTCCCGCCTGCGCCCACGAGATTCCTGTGCCGCCGGAGCTCGCAGAAGTCTCAGTGGCCTTGACATAGCCAAGACCTAAGCTGATGCCCAACGCATCAGCAACCCGGCGGTATCCCTCTGCCGTGAGAACGAGGGTGTTACCCCCGTTCTCCCACGCGGAGAAAACCATCGCTCCGATGAGGTCTATTGTTTCGACCTCATTTTTATCAGCACTGCCGATAAGAAAACCGAGGTTTGATCCGATTACGGAGTCGCCCGCTTTTGCTGCGTGGATTGTTACGATTTGCGCGCGATTTTCAAGAGACACTTTCTCATCGCTGAGAAAGTTCTCAAGAACCGAAACCCCATCCCCGAACCAGTTCGGGGTTTCCGCCAGAGACTCTGCCTGTTCCGCCGTCAGTTCCGACAAAAACGGCAGAATTGTTTCAATTTGCCGGACATTGGGTCCGGCTGCGGTCAGACCTGGAACAGGTATGAGCCCCGGGAATGTGATCTGGATAGGCTCGGAATATTGCCGAGCCTCGTTGGTTGTGTTGGTCGCGTCCGCGTCTGATGTCGCGACTGAGTCGGCGACTGCATCCGCAATAGCGACCGTGTCGTCCGCGTACGCGGATGGTGAAAAAAATGCGCCCAATGCGCCTACCACTATTACCATTATAAAATAATATAATCGTTTCATTTTTTACCTCCCATCATTTTGGGGCATCGTCGCCCCGGTTTTGAGATTTACCTGCCCCAACCAAACGGGGAGACAGTTTTTTTTCTCGATAAAAACCGAAAATTTTTCACCTCCTTTTGTTAGATTTTTTGGGAGCTTAAAAATAGCCTCCCAATTTTTTTCGGAACTGCTTTTAATAAAAACAACAGCTTCGTTTTTATTTTTGATTAAGACCCGGGAAAGTTCTTTTTTATCGCCAGGATCGCCAATCCTGACGATAATTTTTACTTCGTCGCCGGGGACGACGAAGACTTTTTCTCCGAAGGAGAAGATCGAAGCTTTCTCCTCGGATATTTTTTCGACATGCCACTCTCCCCGGACACCCATTTGGGGGAAGGTGGCCGCGTTGAAAGAAATTTTTTGGTGGCTGGCGCAGCCACCTACCAAAAAAATAACTAATATTAAAAAAATTATTTTTGGCATTAATCCACCTCCTTTTTTAAAAGTTTTTATTCTTCTCGACAACTCAACTCTCGAGATTCGAGAGCTAAATTGCCGAGAAGAAATATTTGTCCGAACTCGGATTACGCTGATTATTGTGATTACGCTGATTGCCAGCAGACCCTCTGCCACTCAACAGGGTGAGAAAATAAACTCGCTTTCGCGGCTTTTATTGTGTTTTATGTTTCATGATATATTCTATGATTTTAGAGATGTTCCAAAACGGAGAGAGTATCCGCCAGCGAGGCGCCCCGCCAATCCGTGAGAATTACGAGAAACCAATCGTGGGCAGATTACCCTCCGTTTATGATCGCGTGATTTCAAAGATCATCGCGCCAAATAGTTTTTGGCAAACCGTAAGGGATGAATTTTAATGATAAAAATAGTTTTGTCAAGACTTTTTTCTAAAAAAACAACCCATTTTTGGGAGCCTTCCGAGCCGGAGATTAGGCAGCGATTACAGAACTCAAAAATGTGTCTCCGACAGGTTTGAAGAGATTTGAGCTTTATTTATTTCCAGCGATCTCTGAGGGATTCTTCCAAACTCGCCGCTTCTTCAGGAGTCGCTGTCCCTGCTAAGGCTTTTGCTTCCGCCTCCGCTCGCGCTTCTTCCTCCGCTTTCGCGATTGCTTCCGCTTCCGCTTTTTTCTCGGCCTCCGCTTTCGCTCGTGCCTCCGCCTCGGCTTTCACTTTCGCCTCAGCCTGAGCTTTGGCTAATGCCACCGCTTCTTCCTTCGCCTTCGCCTCGGCTATCGCAAGAGCCTTCGCCTCTTCCTTCGCCTTCGCGGTTGCCTTCGCTTCCGCTCGCGCTTTTTTATCAGCCGCTGCCTTCGCTTGCGCCGTGGCTTCCGCCTCTGCCTCCGCTATGGCTTTTGCCTGAGCTTTAGCCGTCGCTTCTATTTCCGCTTGAGCTTCCGCTTCCGCTTTCGCAATCGACTTTAATTTAGCTTCAGCCGTGGCT
>JBDRIC010000179.1:0-6542 GCA_043816245.1 Patescibacteria group bacterium | reverse complement strand
GCTGTCACTGGAACAAAACCTTACCCCCCTCAAACATGTCTACTGTCATCCTTGCCCAAATTATGGGTCCCGTTCTCGTTGCCGTTGGAATTGGTTTTTTGCTTCACCCCAAGTTTTACGCAAAAATGATAAAAGATTTCGAGGAGCATGAAGGACTCACTTTTTTCACAGGAATGTTCACGATGATTCTCGGTTTGATCGTGGTTGTGAATCACAACATTTGGGAAGTTTCCGTGGCGGGACTAATTACACTTTTCGGCTGGAGCAGTCTCGTGAAGGGAACTATTTTTCTCATCGCGCCGAATCTGCTTTTCTCGACTGCTCACATGTTCTACAAAAATAAAACTGTGATGAATGTTGCGATGGTGTTTTGTCTTATAATGGGAGCTTTCCTTTGTAAGAGCTATTTTGGTTATTTCGCCTAAAACTTTATTTATTAACTTAACCCCTCATTAACTTAACCCCTCAAAAATGTCCACCACCATCCTCGCCCAAATTCTTGGGCCAGTACTCGTTGCCGCCGCCATTGGTTTTATTTTGCATCCGAAGTTCTCCAAAAAAATGATAAAAGACTTTGAGGAGCACGAAGGGCTCACTTATTTTGCAGGGATTGTCATTATGATTTTGGGTCTGATCGTGATTCGTAATCACAATATTTGGGAATTTTCCGCCGCTGGTGTGGTCACACTTGTTGGGTGGGCTAGTTTTTTGAAGGGAACTATTTTTCTCATCGCGCCGAATTTTCTTTTCGAACTTTCCAAACCAATTATCAAAAATGCCGGTGTGATGAAATTCGCGATGTCTGTTTGGCTCGTTGCCGGCACTTATCTTTCGTGGTGCGGCTATTTCGCTTGAGTTAATTCAGGATTAGCTTTTAGTCTGTGGGACTGGTTGACTTGATTAAAATAGCGTGAAATAATCTCACGCTATTTTTTAAATTTCTTGAATCATGCAAGCCCAAACTTTTTACACCTTTTCAACTGGGATCAAAGAAAACAGATTGATTTTTGATACCGAAATTAATTTTGATTCTAAAGTAGCAGATGCGGAAAAGGAAGCCGGAACTTTTATTGTCTGGAGAAAGGAAATTATGGAAATTCTTCGGGAAAAAACTGCTGGAGAAGTTGTGATTTTTTTAATCAAAAGAATTGTCAAAAATCATTCAACTGAAATTGAGGAGGAGCTGAATGGAGAATCAGAACTGATGGAGATTTTACCTCCCTGTAGTTTTGGTGAACTGGCAACTACTGCTTTACTCACTGAATTAGAAATTCATTATGGAATTGATATTTCTGATAGAGAGTGGGAGGCGGTTACGACAGTAAGAGAAGTTGGCAATTTTATCGAATGGAAACTTCGTGAAAAGCTAAGCCGTGATCCGCTTAAAAATTTCCGTTTCCACGAATTCCCGATTTCTCCCGTATTTCAGCCGTGAGAGCTGTCGAAGCTTCCGCAGCTTCGTCGTCGCGTCCGCCCTGGTCATAAATCGTTTCCAGCGTGAGCTCACAAGAAGTAAGTTTAAACGGAGTGGGGAGCAAAAATTAAGCTGTATTATTTTCTAAACAAACCTCTTGAAACTCCGCTTTGTTTTGAAATACTGAGAATTTCACTTGAAGAAAAAGATTTCCTATTTAAAGAGATGATTGTTGCTTTTTTGGTTTTTGGGTTCTTGAAAACTGCATGATCTCCTTTTGTTCGCGCCCGTTCGAATCCATAATTCTTCAAAATTTTTACAACTATTTTGGCCGAAAGATTTTTCGGATTACGAAAGTTCATCAGGTAAAACAAATATTATTTCTCTTCTCGCTAATGATTTTTTCCAAAGGTCTTTCGCATCTTTCAGCTTTTTCTTTTTTGAGAAACTCTAAAAATTCTTTTTTTATTTCTTTTGGGAGAGACTGATTGAGAAGATGCTGACCAAGTTTTTGGTCGATTATAGTTTCAAGATAAAGCTTTGTTTGAGCCATTGCGTTCAATTTAGCCAACTCTAAATCTTTTTCCTCCACCAAAACACACAATTCCTCGCAAGCAGCCACAAAATGATTTCTCTTCGATTTATAGGAAATAAAAGTAAGTTTTCCCTTTCGATAAGTATTTTTAGGCTTTTGCATATTATACAGCTACCATTTTACTTTAATGCTTTTAAATTTCAAAATCATCTCTTGATAATTTTAGTTTTGTATTTCAGGTTGTAATCCGCTTAAAAATTTCAGTTTCCACGAATTCCCGATCCCTCCCGTATTTTAGTCGTGAGAGCTGTCGAATCGCTTCCGCAGCTTCATCGTCGCGTCCGCCCTGGTCATAAATCGTTTCCAGCGTGAATCCGCGCGAGGTGGCGTTGTTGATGTTGAGTTTGATGCAGGCTTTGAAATTCGAAATATTAATCAAATCCTGTTCGGAAAAAACTGGCGCAAATTCTTTCGCCATCACCTCCGCATCCTGCGCTCCGATTTTGAAGCAAAGCATGCTGCCGACATTACCAAAAACCGCATCGCGAATTTCCGTATCTTCATGCTTACCCTTGCCGCCGCCTTGCGACTTCGTGATTTGCGAAATGTATTGATGTGCAACAATCAAATTCAATCGATATTTCCGAGCCTCGCTCAAAATTGACGCGAACGAATCGGTTACGAAATTCTGAAATTCATCGACATAAAGATAAAAATCCCGCCGTTCTTTTTCCGGAACGTTCACGCGGCTCATCGCCGCCTGCTGAATTTTCGCGACGAGAATCGAACCAATCAGCTGAGAATTCAGCTCGCCGGTTTTGCCTTTCGAGAGATTGCAGAGAATGATTTTGCCTTCATCCATCACTTCGCGAATGTTGAAAGCCGACTTCGTTTGACCGATCACATTCCGAATCAAACCGTTCGTAACGAACGGTCCGAATTTCGAATTGAAATACGGAATGATCTCTTGCTTCTCCCGCGCGCCGGAGGTCGCCATTTCCTTCGTCCAAAATGCGCGCACCACTGGATTTTTCACCTTCGCGACTTTGTAACGTTGCCACGCCTCATCAGTGAAGAGCCTCGTCAGATCAATCAAAGTCGCGCCCTCGTCCTGATCTTCCATCAGCGTGAGGCAGCCATTTCTAAAATAATGCTGCAGCCGCGGTCCCATTATTTCCTCGCCGAACATTTTAATAAAAATCGCGAGTGCTTCCTGCGCCATGAATTCCCGCTCGTCCGCCGTTTTGCCTTCCAAAATATTCAAACCGATCGGACGCTCCAAATCTCCCGGATTAAAATAAATCACATCATCAGCGCGTTTTCGCGGGATGTACGGCAGGATACCTTCCACCAAATCTCCGTGTGGATCGACCACGCACAGACCCTCTCCATTCGCGAGGTCTTGTCGAATCATATTTTCCAGCAATGTCGATTTCCCCGTTCCCGATTTTCCAATCACATAAAAATGTCGTCGCCGGTCATCCTGCAAAATTCGGATATCCCTCCTCACTCCGCGGTGCGTGTTGTGACCGAGCAGCAGTCCCTCGCGGGGAATATTCGAAGGAGCCGGCTCGACTTTGAAATCCTGCCACTTCACGATCGTGCTCGGATTGTAGCGGATGTCGGGAAAATGATAAATCGAAGCGATTTCCTCCGCCCCGAGAATCATCGAAGTTTCGAAACGGAGCAACATTTTCCGCCACGCGATGAAGCCGCGTTTGAAATTCCGAAAAATGAAAGAGCTGATCAGCTTTTTGTCGGAATGATATTCAGTGTAATAAAACGAGTTGTGACTGGGAGCGGAGAATTGCTCGAAACTCGCGCGGATCGACCGGAGAATGTTTTTCACGCGCGGCTGACTCGCCGCGCTCGCGACGATTCGAATAATTGAGTCGTAGCCGCAGTGCTCCGATTTATCCGCAATCAGCTTCACCATATCTTGCACATTTTGCGTGACTTGCGCCTTGATATTCCCATCATCCCCCTGCGAAGCGAGATATTCCGACTGCGGTCCGCGGATGAGGATTCCAAAAAGATTCGCGAGAAAACCGAAAGGGTGTGACAACCATCGCGCTTTTTTTCGCGTGAAAAGATCGTCGGCAAGTTTCCGGCATTTCTGCCGCCAGCCGGCGCGAACCGGTCGCAGCATGATTTGCAGCGCTGCGCCCTCGTCGAGATTGATTTTGGAAAAAGCGTTGAGAATCGGGTTGATCGTTTCGGATTCTAATTTCTGAAAAGTAAGCAGCGGCTCGGCGTAAGTTTTCGAGAGAATGAGATAAGTGCCTCCGCTTCGGTTGCCTTTCCGAAAAATGTTGTAATCGGGCACTTGATCAATCACCGCATCTTTGTAAAAACCCGTAATCTGTTTCTCGACCAATTCGCGAACCGAACGGGGAACCACTACAAAAAAATTCAGCTCTCCGTCAATCATCGCGTATTCGAGCGAGAAAAAATCCTGCCCGATAAATCGCCCCTTCATTTTGCGCGAAAACATGATCTGCATATTTTCGAGGAAATGAACCATAATGCCCGTTATTTTTTTGAATTCTTTTCCGCTGCCGAATTGCTCGTGCTCCGCATCCGCCTGTTTGTCTTCGCGCGAGTCTTTTTTCGGAATCAACACGCGCAGAAAAACGAGTTCGAGTGACCGTTGAAAATTCCACCACCGCGTGAGAATAAGTGAGATTAGCCACAGCGCGGCAATTCCGACAATCGTCCATGTCCCGTAAAAAATCACGAGATGCCAAATTTCAAGCGAATTCATCTTTTTAATTTTAGGCGAACCGGCGCAGAAAACCCACCCCATCGGGATTTATTTTTGCCATTTCGGACAGAGTGAAGAATCTCTACTCCCCTCGGAAATTTCCGCTCTTCCGGGATTTTTTTGAAAACTTTTTTAGAGTTTAAAGTTTTATTTTTTAATTTTTTGTCTCTAATTTTATTTTGGTCGTAACTTCTTTGACTCTCTTCTTGTCGAACAAATGTCACGATTTTTTCCAATTCCGAGAAGATTGGCGATTTTTGATTCAATCGAAAAAGCTTAAGATTTCCCCGTTTTTGACGAATAAGAGCCTTGCCTGCTTCGAGTTTCTGTAGCCATTCTCGCGCAGTGGAGTGGGGGATTTTCAGCTCGCGGGCGACTTCCGCCGCGGTAAAATCTCCATTTTTATTGAGAAAAAAAAGACCGAAGATTTGAGTCTGCTTTTTACCGAAAAGAACCTCAATCTGCATTTTTATTTATTTCATAATGATTTTACCATAAAAACTCTTCTCTTGCAAGTTCTATAAAAGTACTTACGAAAAATTCGCGACTATTCGTGAGTTTCTCGCGAATCCGCCAAGTTCGTCTGCAGAAAAATCGGCTGCTTTACCCGTTCCATTTTTTCGAGTATCCCGGAATTTTTGATTGCCTCTAGGCTTTTTGCCTCGCTCACCTGCTGTCCCAAAATTTCGATCTCTGTTCGCAACGCATTTTTCTCAATCTCCAATTTTTTGATTGCATAGCCGCGAGTGGCGGTGCGATTCGCGTGTGCGAGGTAAAGAAGCGAAACGGAGAGCGCGAGAAAAATCACCACGACCATCAACGAAAAGGTGCCGACTTCAATTTTTGAAGAGAGCGTGCGGCGGCGGATTCCGAGTTTCGCTTCGCGATGGGAGGAGAGAATTAGGTTCAATTTTAAATTTTAAGTTTTAAAACAATTTTGAATTTCTCAATTTTTTAATTTTGAAAAGTCACGAAGCAGTCCCGTTGAAATTAGAAATTTTTTTCGCAGCTCGCAGCTTCGCACTCCGGCTCCTCGGGTTTTCGGAAACTTCGGCGGGGGAGGGTGTGATTGGTTTTTTCGTGAGAATTTCAAGTACTCCTGTTTTTTTCTTATCTCTAAAAAAATTTTTGACGATTCGATCTTCGAGCGAATGGAAAGAAATTACAGCAATCCGACCATTTGATTTTAGAGCTTCGCAGACAGAATTTAAACCGGCGCGCAAACTTTCCAATTCGTCGTTTACCGCGATCCGCAAAGCTTGAAAAATTTGAGGCAAAAGTTTCGGCAGAGCAATTAAACTAACCAAATCTTCGGTTCGCAAAAATTTTTGTTTCCGGCGAAATTCGACAACTTTTCGCGCGATTTTTCGGGAAGAGCGGATTTCTCCGAACTTGAAAAAAATGTCGGCGATTTCGTTTTCAGGAAAGGAGTTGAGAATCGTGGCAGCGTCGAGACTTTGAGCCGTGTTAAATCGCATGTCGAGCGGTCCGGAATTTCGAAAACTGAAACCGCGTCCCGCATTGTCCAAATGGAGAGAGGAAAGACCGAGATCGAGAAGGATGCCGTCGGCTGAATTCGGTGGCACGAAATTTCCGAGTTCGCGGAAATTTGCGCGGTGAAATTTCACATTCGAAAATTTTTCTAAATTCGCGCGCGCGAGTTTGAGATTCCGCGCGTCCGCGTCGATGCCGATTAATTTTCCATTCGCGCCGATTTTCTCCAAAATTGCCCGAGCGTGACCGCCGAGCCCGAGCGTTCCGTCGAGGAAAACTTCGCCTTTGCTAGGAGCGAGCAGTTCCAAAACTTCGCGGAGGAGGACAGGGGTATG
>JBDRIC010000178.1:0-2484 GCA_043816245.1 Patescibacteria group bacterium | reverse complement strand
TGAGATTCCGGATGAAACAACTCTGGCAATCGCCGACGGCAAAGATTATCACGCTGTCAATGTGAAACTCGTCGATTGCTACGGCAATCGAGTTATTTCGGAGAGCGGCATTAAAACCGCAAGCGTTAAATTTAATTTTGATAACTCTACGAAACTCGACCAAATCGCCGGAACCGGAGACTCGGCTTTATTTACCTCTGTCGAATTTCCCAGCCTAAATGAAAGTGGCACATCTACTGATTTTCTCGCCGAGGCGGTCGACGGCGACGGCGAGTTTGAATTAAAAGCGAGCTCTTTTGCTCCGACGAGCATAGGATATCCAATTATTGGATTGGGGTTTAATCTATCATTTAAGAGCATCGATTATAAAGTCGAAGACATCTACTCTGGAATAGAAAACGATTCTTTTGCGAAGAGAGGTGCTACTGAAAATTCTTTTTCTTTAACCTCGACTTCGAATTTTGCATTCTATCCTGCCTTTACAGCTACACCATCAGCTTATATTTGGAATGATGATTATGGTCATGATACACACGCGACTGAGAACATTACGATAAACGCGACAAAGCGTTTCAATATTAAATTTGAAAACTCGAGCCATAATGGCGTGTTTGCGGGTTCTCCTTATTTGGGATTAATTTTAGACTCAGGTGAAAACAATATCACTTGGAAAAACGCATTTATTGAAGATCCGAGCGAAAAGTCTTTATTTCTAGATATTAACAAATTAGATGGTTTCAATAGTTCATGGAATGACATGAAGGATATACTAGGAGACAGCATCGCGGCCGGTGATGCAACCGATGTTCGTATGCGTTCTACTCCAGAGCTTACTGGCACCACCGCACCGTCAAGTTCTGATGCTTTGCTAGCGACCTATGTGAGCTATACAATTGACGACAAAGAAATACGACACAAAGGTGAAAAAGTAAAAGCTGATGTCGCTCCTGTTGCACGAATTTATAATCCCGGCATCGAAATCATCGGCTCGGTCCGATCCGGCGGCGGCACCTCCTCGAAACAAACCGGCGCAGCTTTGAATCAATCCCTCGGCGACATCGCGCAAAATGAATTTAAAAATGGAATCGACCGCAATGTCGCAATCCTGACCAAAAATCCCGCGGCAAAAGTTTGCAGCTCGGATCCGGAAATTTTGGCGGCAGGCGACTTCGACAGTTTGAGCTGCAAAAACCAAGGCGGTCAAGTTTTTTATTTTAAAAATACCGATGTCACGCTCGACCTCTCCGGAGCTTTGTCGACGGGACGGAAGACGATTTTGATCAAAGGCGGCGATCTCCGCATCCGAAGCAATCTCGAATATCCCGCCGGCAGCGCCAATTCTTTTGGGGTGATTGTTTTGAAAAATTCAGATGGAGCAGGCGGCAACATTTTTGTTTATCCGGAAGTGACAAATATCGTCGGCGCATTTTACGCGGAAGGCAGCCTGGTTTCGGTGAATTCGAGTGGCGAATGCGGCGAGGACACGAGTCCGAAATGCGACGGACTGCGTGGTTTTTGCGACCGAAGTTATGAGCTGCGAAACCAGCTTTATTGGAAAGGAATAATGGCGACCCAAAACACGATCGGTGGCGCAGACAGCTCGCCGCTGAAATTTCCGGGCAGAGTGGCTGCCAGTTGCCCGCCACCGAGCTGCTCGACTGCGAGCGCGAGTTGCGCGTCTTCTGAAATTGCGCGAATTTATGATTTGGCTTATTTGCGAACTTTCCATTTGAATTCCGGCGGCGCGCGAGCTTTTAGCTCCAGCGACGCCGCACTCGTGGTCGAATACGACTCGCGAATTCAAAACAACCCGCCGCCGCTTTTTGAGATGAGTGGCGGAGGCGGGAGCAACCAACTAGGAAGTGATTTGCTTAAAGCGAATGATGCCGATCAAGCAGTTCCCAAAAGTTGGATTGATGTTATCCGAGGTTGGCTTGGTTGGTAAATGAGGGATGAAAAGAGCTAATTCGATTTTGCGGAATTCGAAGTTGCCGGAAATGCGGAGGTGGGAGGAGTCGTTGGAGGAGTTTTTAGACTGACCGAGCCGCCGCGCCCCGGTTTGGAAAACTGGAGCTGGTCGAGAGGTCGGGCGAGGCCGGCAGGAATTGGTAAGGAGTCGGGAAAACCGGAAGCAAGTTTTTAAAAACGAAATCCTTCCAACCTCTTTTTCGTTTCTTCAGCCTTCTCCGCTTTCGCCTTTTCTGCTAAAACCTTATTCCGAATGTCGCGAATCCTCTTCCAGTTTTTACGAAATTCGTTTCCTTCGCTTAAATCAAAACCCAATTCTTCTAGCATCTCCGTTAGCTTCGCCTTCAAAGCCCTGGTGTTTAGACCAAGTAACCCTGGCACTTCAGATCTAATATCACTAAAAAGAATTTGACAATAATTGCCACCCCCGTCAATATAAAAGACGTAGTCACAAAAGACGTCGTCGACCATACCCTGTCCTCGTAACGCGAATCTCGAAACTCAAAAAAGCGTTTT
>JBDRIC010000177.1:0-3040 GCA_043816245.1 Patescibacteria group bacterium | reverse complement strand
TGGTTCAGACAGTTAGCGTGATTTGAGAAAGCGGAAATGACATCTCGAATCTCCACGATTTTATTCGTGAATGTTTTTCCAACATCCACTTTCCACCTTCCGTTCGGGGGTTAGTTTTTGGCAGCACGATTATGGAATCCGTCGTGGCAGATAGGAATCTCCAAATATTTTCTCAAACTGTTTTTCTCTTGATCCGAAAAATAGAATTTCGAGTGGCAGACAATGATTTGGCAGAAACTGAATAGAAAGTTAGAATTCAAATCTCCGCTTCTTCTTACTCTTTCTTTATTTTTTAAATCAATTCCATAATGGCTGAAATCACTCTCACCTCCGCCAATTTTGACGCAGAAGCTTCGGCGGCGGCACTCCTCATTGATTTTTGGGCGCCGTGGTGCGGACCGTGCCAGGCGATGTTGCCGATTGTCGAGGAGTTGGCGAATGAATTCGAGGGAAAAATTAAAATTGGAAAAATCAATATCGACGAGGAGCCCGAACTCGCGCGAAAATTCGAAGTGATGTCGATTCCTACTTTCAAAATTTTTAAAAACGGAGAGGAGGCGATTTCGCTGATGGGTGTGGTTTCAAAAGAGAAATTAATCAAGGAGATCGAAAATGTTTTAGCATGAATCTATTTAACTTATTAACTTATTTTTATGACCAACCCAGACTTTGATTTCGCACTTCCTCAGCTTCACCTGCCCGGCTACAAACTTTGGGCGAGCTTGGTGGCAGTTTTGGCTGTTGTTTTGATTATTCTTGACGGGCTGGTGAGCGTGCCAGCTGGTCATGCCGGCGTGATTTTCGATCGCGGGCGAGGCGTGCTTCATTCCGAATTATCCGAAGGTCTGCACCTCAAAATTCCGTTTTGGCAGACTTCTCAAATTTTCGACACGCGGCTGACGATAATCAGTTTTTCCGCGGTCGATAATTCACAAGTTCAGTCGCTCACGAAAGACGGGCAAAGCGTGGGGCTGGATATCACGATTCAATATCGAATTCCGAAAGAAAAGGCGAGCGAGATTTTCCAAAACGTGGGAACGGATTTTGCTTCGAAAATTATTTTTCCGGAGGCGCGTAAAGTTATCCGCGACGAGATTACCGCTTTTGATTCGACAGATTTATTCACCGAGGGCAAGCGGAAAGAGGCGGCTGATAAAATGAGCGAGGTTTTGCGCGAAGAATATGCGGATAATGACATTGAGTTGATAAATGTCGTGTTGCGGGATGTGGTTTTTTCGCCGGCTTATCTGAACTCAATTGAAGAAAAACAAATCGCGCAGCAGCGGATTCAAACGGCGAATAACGATTTAGCAAGAATCAAAGTCGAGGCGGAGCAAAAAATTGCTGCGGCAGGAGCGGAGGCGGAATCGATTCGCCTGAAAGGTGAGCAGCTGAAAAATAATCCGTCGGTGATTCAATTCGAGCTCGTCAATAAAATCGCGCCTGGCATTTCGTGGGGAATTTTGCCTGACGGAATTTTACCGATTTTGGATTTGAAACAGTTACAGCAACAACAATAAATTTACTTGCCGCAAACTCCTCCCGAAATCGATCAAGCTCATTCGACAGACTCAGAGCAAGAAAAACTGCTTCGCGAATTGAAGGAGCAGAATCCCGATTTAGGACGAAAGGTGAAAGGTTTCGCGCGTTGGGTTATTATCTTCATCGTCCTGGTAAATTTATTTCCATTCCTCACTGAATCTTTTAACCTCTCAAAAATGCAAGAACTTCCACCACTCTTCTCGGCAATCGGTTTGATTCCGCTCGCAATCATCGTGCTCGTGATTTTTATCCGACAGGTAAATCAGTATGAGCGTGGGATTCTCTTTACTCTCGGAAAATATTCCAAAACTGTCGACCCGGGTTGGCGGATTGTAATTCCGATTTTTCAATCGCTCACGAAAGTCGATATTCGCGTGAAGGCGGTTGACGTGCCGGATCAGGAGGCGATGACGAAGGACAATGTGAGCTGTCGGATTAACGCTGTCATTTATTACAAAGTTAAAGACGCGGCACGGGCGATTATTGAGGTGGAGAATTTTCGCAACGCCACCGCGCAACTCGCGCAAACGACGATGCGGAATGTCGTCGGCGAGGTGCCGCTCGACGACGTGCTCGGGAAGCGCGACGCGGTTTCTAAAAAAATCAAACTAATCGTCGATGCAGCTACCGATCCTTGGGGGATTGATGTGATCAATGTCGAACTGAAAGATATCGGTTTGAACGACGAAATGAAGCGGGTGATGGGTAAAGAAGCGGAAGCGGAGCGGGAGAAGCGGGCGGTGATTATCAAAGCTGAAGGCGAGGTCGCAGCAGCCGAAAATATGGCGAAGGCGGCGAATACGCTTTCGAGCGCGCCTGGAGCGCTTCATCTTCGCACTTTGCAATCGGTCAACGACCTTTCCTCCGATCAATCTAACACGACAGTTTGGATGTTGCCGGTTGAGGCGTTGCGAGCGTTGGAGGCAATAGCGAGAAAATAAAACTCCAAAATGTTTAAAAAGTTTCGCCTGCATTTCGCGCGGAAGCGCGACGCGAAAAAAGTCGCAAAACTTTTTCGCGAGATTGATTCCAAATTTGATTTGCGTGACTTGATCAGTTTGATTGCCGAAAGAAAGGTGGTGGTTTTGCGCGAGAAGCAAAAAACTTTGGGAGCTTTTTCTTTTGTGAAACTTGGCTTGGGTTTGTTTTCGCTGCTTTACATCCATAAATTAGTGGTGGATAAAAAGTTTCGGGGAAAAGGTTTAGGAGGTAAGGTTTTGCGTAAGTTACGAGTTTTCACGAGAAGAAAAAAAGCGCGCGGATTTTTGCTTTGGGCTTTACCTCCCGCCAAAAATTTTTACCGCAAAAATAAACTTAAAAATTGGTGGAGGTTTTTTTGGTGGCGGAGGTGATTTGTCTGAATCTTGATTTTCTGGATTAAAGGATCCCCATGATTGCGAGATAGAAAGTGCCTGCCGTGCCTGCTTGCCGGTAGGCTGAAAAGTTCAGAATGCGCATGGAAAAAAGAATCTTTCAAATCTCTCATTGACCGGGTAGA
>JBDRIC010000176.1:0-2633 GCA_043816245.1 Patescibacteria group bacterium | reverse complement strand
CCGTTTTGTCTTCCGGAGGCGTCGAGCGAAACAATTTGAAAGAAATAGGTCGTATTGTTGTTGAGCTGGTCAATGAACCACGCGGTGCGATTGTCTGTCGTGGTGAACTTTTGGGAGAGATTCTCCTCGTCTGTTCCGTAGAAAATTTCGTAATTTTTAATCTCCGCGTGATTTGTCGGCGATCCCCAAACGAGATCCACTCGCTTGTCTTGGGGGGTGGTTTCGACTTTTCGGATTGTAATTTTGGGTTCAACAAGCAAGCCTGTAATTTCAGGATAGCTGCCAATATTTCCGGCTATGTCGATAAGTTCGAGGTCAAGCAAATAAGTCCCGCTTGCCGGAGCGGTGAATTCTCCGGAATAAATTCCCACCTCGGTTTCCTCGAGCTCGAGGAAGTCTTCGTCCACGCGGAGTTGCGCACTTTCGAGCTCGGGTTCGCTGTTTACGTTGATTTTCACGAGCGTGTCAGCCACTACTTTATTTCCCGGACTGAGCACGAGTCCTTCGACCGCTGGCGGAGTTTGATCTACGTCGATTGCAATTGCTTCCGAAGTGGCGCCGACAGAATTATCCGAATTCAAAATCGCAACCGTAATTTCATGTCGACCGTCCGGCAGCTCAACCTCGACGAGGAAACGACCAGCCGCGTCAGATTCTCCTTCTGCGAAAAACTGTCCGTTCGCAAAAACCGCGAGATTCGAACTCGCCTCCGCGAAACCGAACAGGGAGATAGCTTCATTCAAGAGCTCTCCGTCCGAAGGGCTCGTGATGACAGGCGCTTCGAGAGTCTCCGCGCTGCCCAAAACTTCCACCGAAAGCTGCTGTGGGGAAGTGTCCGCATCGCCGGAAATGTCGATTGTTTGGTTGCCTGCGGTGGTGAAGGTCACCGCATTCGCGAAAGTGTGACCGCCGCGATCGAGCTCGGTGAAAGTGTAGTTTTTCGGCAAAATCGCGAGTTCGTCAGAGCTGGCGAAAGAAATCGTGCCAGCGAAATCCTCCACGAGATTGTCCTCGCTGTCCTTAATTTCGACAGTGATATCGGTGGGGGTGTCCACCACTACTTGCTCGGGGAATTCGGTCTCGATTTGATTCGTAGCAGTTGCGGTGGTTACCTCATCCGCTGCGACATCCGCGCGAAGCAGATTCCCGCCGATGCCCCCCGCTTTCTGCAAAAAAACAATCCGTGGTCGTTCGCTCACGGTTTGATTTTCCGCTACCGCGGTGAAGGAGCTCACTCCCTCTTCGTTCGCAAGAACGCGAAAAACAACCTCGCCATTTTCGTTCGTGGCAGCTCGAAGTGCTCGCATCGTGTCGGTGGCTCGCGAACTCACGAGATTCACTTTTCGATCGGCAATCGGGTTACCTGTTTCGTCGCGCAGGGTGGCGGTAATCGTCGAATAATTTTCGCCCACAAAGCCGATTTCATCGTTCGCCCGCAGCGAGGATTTGTTCGCGGAAATCTCAACTTCGGTTGCCAAAGTAGTCAAATTCACATCTTTCCCAAAAAAAGCTTCCGCTGGCACAAGCACATATCCTGCCGGAATCTGGCTTGCCGCCGCGGAATTCGCTGCCAATACGAAGCTCACGATTCCCAGCAGTCCCGCGAAGATTCTCGTTTTCATTTTTGATTTTAAATCTGATTATTTTAGCATTTTTTTCTTTTCTCATCAATCGGGAGAGCTTGCCAAAAAACTGAATTGTTATTTAACAAATCCAGCGGAATCCATGTTTTTTGAGTAAAATTACCCCACTGCGCTTGTAGCTTTCACCTTCGCCTTTCAGGCTTCGGCGGACAGGCAGCAGACATCTCTTCACTTTTTCAAACGCGCCAGTAGCTCAGTGGATTAGAGCACCGGTCTTCGGAACCGGGTGCCGCAGGTTCGAGTCCTGCCTGGCGCACCAAGTTTGGAAATTGAAAGTTGGAGGTTGGAAAGTGGGAGGTGGATGTGAGATGCCGGGGCAGGCGTGGTGAGAACTGTTTCGCGGAGAAATTTATATTCGCGGATGTTCGGCGAATCTGCGTTTTTTGGGATAAAATCAAACTAATTTTCGCCCATCCATGCATAACGATCTAACATTTATCACCAACGAAAATGGTCAAAGTCTTTCAAAAAGATTCAACGCTCTAATAAAAGACACTCGTTTTTTTGATGTTTTATCTGGCTATTTTTACACTAGTGGTTTTTATGCGGTTTATCCTTCACTCGAGAAGACTGAGAAAATTCGCATTTTGATTGGCATCAGCACGAATCGCCAAACCTACGATTTAATTCAAAGAATTCAATCCCAAAAAGAAATTAAGGAGGAATTTGGAAATGAAGTTAAAGAGGAAATGACCGAGAGTTGTGACAATGCTTTGGTGGAAGAAGGCGTACCGAAATTTTTAGCATGGCTCAAAAGTGGCAAACTGGAAATCAGAGCCTACCCTGAAGAAAAGATTCATTCCAAGGTCTACATAATGACATTCAAAGAAGATGATCGTGATTTAGGCAGGGTTATCACGGGGTCAAGCAACTTCACACAAAGCGGACTTGTCGATAATCTTGAGTTCAATGTTGAGCTAAAGAATCCATCTGACTATGAATTTGCTAAAAATAAATTTGAGGAACTGTGGGATAAAGGAGTCGACGTCA
>JBDRIC010000175.1:0-4510 GCA_043816245.1 Patescibacteria group bacterium | reverse complement strand
GTTCAATCCCAAGAAACTTGTGTAGACATCACTCCCACCAAAACTGCCTTTTGGGGTGCCACCGCCAAAAACTAGTACTGCTTTACCCTCTTGAACAATAGACCCCTCTGGAAATACGAAGCGAGTAGTTCCGCAAAGGATAATCTCGGGCTTAAATTCCTCCGCCAGGCTGACTATAACTTTGGTGTAAGGATCGCTGTGTTCGGTATTTATTTTTTAATTTTTGGTTCATATTGACTTATTGACTTATTGACTTATTGACTTACTGACTTACTGACTTACTGACTTACTGACTTACTGACTTACTTACTGACTTACTGACTTATTGACTTAATGACTTAATGACTTTTTCTAATCATCATAACTAAAATCGATTCCGCCAATACTCACATCCACGCTCGTACCTCCTCCACTCCCGCTTGAATCGCCCTCGAGGAGTGTGTTGACGATTGCGTACGCGAAGAAGATTATGATAATTCCAATCACTACCCAAATAATAATCTTCCTTGCTTTGCCAGTTTGTTCTTCGTTTCCGGCGGCGGTGAGATACAGGAACCCCGCGTAAACGAGCGCGGCAATCGCAATCGCGCCGACGAAAGGAAGCATGAAGTTCGTCCAACCGGTAATCATCCCGATCGCGCTACCGTATTTATTGCCTTCGTAATATTTTTTGAAAACCGCAAGACCAGCGGTGGCTCCGGACCCGCTGATAGTGGTGCTGCTCTCTTCGCTACTCCCGGCAGCTTCTGCAGCTGTTTTTAAATCTTCCGTTGAATCCGCCGTTTTCTGCGCGCCGCCTGTGACTGCATCAGCTTTCGCTGCTTCTTCATTAAGAATTTTAGCAGCCTGCGCGTCAGTCATCGCAGGATCATTAACAGCATAATCTGTACTAGTGTAACTCTCACTACTGTCAGCCTTTAGCAACTTCGGTTGGATTTTATTTATTAATCCGCTCGTTTGAGGATTATTATATTCTTCTAGCATTTCCTCCAGCTTTTCCTCCGCTTCGATTTTGCTCAAATCCACATCTGTTTTCATTTCGAAGATTTCTCGCAAATAATATTCTCTTGTCTCTAAAAAAGTTACTCTTTCTTCCTTACAGTTTTCCCAATTTCTGAAAGTCTCGAGACAATTCACAAGATTGATCGTATCCTCTTCAAACATTGCTCTCGCCTCCGCCTCCCTCGCTTTCAACCCTTCCACATCAAAAACCTCTTCCGCCATTTTGGCGACATCGTTTAGAAATTTAGCTTCTTCTATTTCAATTTTCTGCTCCCATTTTCGCTGCTCCTGCTCCTGCTCCCGCAGCCCGATTTCTCCGAGCAATCTCCGCAAATCATTCCGCAAATTTTTGAGTGAAATTAAACGCCAATCCAGATTCGCGGGGCAGTCCGCCGCATCTTGATAACGGTCGTACGCCCCGCCGTTTCCTTTTCCGATTGCGCGGAAATAATTGTTGCGTGCGGACTTCACCGCAGCGACTTCCGTTTTGATCGCCTCGATCGCGCTGAAATCGCGCGACAATTCGGCTGCGAGATTTTTGCCTTCCATCTTCCAACCGAATAAAAAAAGCAGCATTGCCGCCAGCGCGACCGCCGCGAATTGCAACTTCCGATTTTGACGAAATGGAATTTTTTTTAATTTCATTTTTTAAAAAGTGTTGCGAATCAAACTCCAAATTCCGAAAAGAATTTCAGCTTTCGCGCGTTCTTCTTCTGCTTCGCGCTCTGCTGTAATGCGCATTTCTTCTGCTTCGCGCTCCGCCGCGGCGTGCATTTCGATCTCCGCAAGCTCCGCTGCCACCGCTTCTTTCAGCGTGGCTTTTTTTGTTTTCAATTCCGCGAGAGCCGCATCGTAAACTTTTTTGAGATTCGCGGCAGCGTTCATTTTTTTATTTAAATCCGCTCCCTTTTCTTCCAATTCATTCTCGCACCATCCCTTCCCCTCCTCCGGCTCGAGATTTGCGGAATCTTTTTTGCCGATTTCGAGCGCGACGATGTCATCGTTCAATTCTTCGATTGCGATCGCTAGGTCAGATTTCAAACCGCCCAGTTCTTCAATCGCAGCAGTTTCTTTTTGTCGCGCTGCTTCAACTTTTTCCGCGTATTTCTGGCAAACACTCGCGTCACTCGCTACCGCACACTGCTCGTAAGCCTCTGAATTTTCATCCTCGCGAGCGCGGTTTTTAGAAACTTCTTCCATTAATTTTCTCACGAGAATCACGGCGGGATATTCCCTCCCTTTCGAGTCCGCGAGCGAATAATCTTTTTCCACGGCTTCCTGAATTTCAAGCATTTGCGCGATCGTTCGAAATTCTTTTTCGCAACCCTGAGCAACCCGCAAATTTGTTTCCGCCATTTCGCAACGCTGCTCGTTTTCACAAAAAAGCGCTTCGTCCTCTAGATTCGCGAGTTCCGTTTCGAATTCCTCGCGAGCTATTTTTTCGTTTTTTTTTTAATTCAGCAATCTCGTCCTCGAGCTGCCAAATTTGATCTTCCGTTTCACGAAGTTTTTTCTCGGCGGCACAATCTGTTTCCGCGCAAAAATCAAGATTCGCGATGAGTTGCGGAAAACTGCGCGAGAGATTCGCCAGCCGCGAGGTGAGATCTTCGAAATCTGCCACAATCTCGGTAGCCGCGCACGTAGAATTTTCATTTTGGATAATTTCACTTTTGAGCGAATCGCCCTCACCCAAAAACACTCCGCTCACGAGTAATCCGAACGCGAGCAATCCTGCGGTAACGCGCGAAAGTTTTTGCTTAAATTGGTGAAAAGCTCGCGCGTTTCGCGGATTTTTATTCGCAATCCGGCGGACAGTGAATTTCATCAACCGCCGCGGCTTACGCGAGATGGTTTTTGTTTTCGAAGACATTTTGCCAATATTTGAATGATCAATGTGCAACCTGCAATGAGCTTTTTGACTCGAACTGCACGCTTGTCCCCTTGGGCTTGTGTCCCCATGAAAACGGGGATTGTAAACCTACCTGCACTGCAGGCAGGTTTACAATTGAACATTGATTAGAGCGAGAAGATCCGAGCAAGCACGCTGCCAGCGCGATGCGCGCGGAACTGCCGCGGATTCGCGTTGCGGATCGCACGGACAGAGAAGTGGGCACGTTTCGAGAGAACGCGCGGAGCCCTTTTTATTTTGGTCATTTTGTTTTGGGGTTAAATATCCCCCGAGATATCTCGGGGGTTTTTTATGATTCGGTTTTCGAATCCCCCCATTCTAGCATTTCTTCGCTTTCCAATCAAATGAAGGCGCTTGACGAGCTAATTATT
Source organism: Patescibacteria group bacterium (assembly GCA_043816245.1). GTDB lineage: Bacteria > Patescibacteriota > Gracilibacteria > JAHISY01 > JAHISY01 > JAHISY01. The sequence continues at coordinate 1,228 of JBDRIC010000175.1, read as the reverse complement.
GAGTTATTAAGTAATTTGGCTGGTGATTGTTTGAATTCGAATTGTCTAGGATCAACCCCAACTAAATACTTACGTCGACACTAATTCCGTCGCCTTTCCCTTCCGGATTTCCAGCGGTGATTGAATTTATGATTGCATACGCAGAAATTGAAAGCACCACGCCGATCACCGCGCCGAGAATCACTTTTTTGGATTTTTCCGCAATTTCCGTGTTGCCGAAATTTGCGACCCAAATCATCCCCGCGATGATTATCGAAATCACGGAAAACACGCCGACGAATGTGGCGATGAAATTCGTAACACCCGCGAGATCGGCGAGACCTTGCACGGCATTCACAGTCGCTGCGCCAGTATCCGAATCCACTACGAAGAAAAATTTATTCACGAGGCTGTCCGCGAGCAAGATCACCGCGAGACCGGCGAGACTCCAAAAAATCATCTTTTTGTGTTTCGTGACCTGCTCTTCATTCCCCATCGAGGAAATAATTGAAACGCCCGAATAAACGATGAAGAAGATGGCAATGCCGCCGATGAGACTTTCAAAAAATCTCACGATTCCGAGAATTTGATCCGAACCGGACGCACCGAGCTCGGCTGCGGTTTTGCATTTTAATATTCTTTCTATGGCTTCGTCTTCGGTGATCCCGTAATTTTTTGCGAGACTTGGCACATCAATAGTGCCGGATTCATCCGCAATTTCTGCCGTATAGGCGAGCGTGTGCGAGCTTAATTTTGTAGAATGCTCGTTATTTTCTATCGTTCCTTCTGTGAAACTCATGAAACTCACGCAAATCGGATCATTAATCTTTTCCGCATTTTCTGGATAAATAAATCCAAAAATCAACGATTCGAGCATCAGTAAAGTTACGAAAGCGGTGATCGCATGGATGAGATATTTCTTTTCTTTTTCAATCTTCTCCTCATTGCCTCCCGCGGAAATCATGCTGGCTCCCGCGAGAAAAATGAACAGAATCGCAAAAGCTCCCGCGAGAGTTTTAATGTAGCTGAAAATTATCCGTGCATTATATTGAAAATATTGAGCGATACCTTCAAAAAGATCCGTATATTCAACTATCTTTCCTTCAGCATCGACCCAAAATAAACTTTCCCCTGGAATATCCAATTCTCCCCCTTCGAAAAAAGCCGTCACGATCACATCAATTGCAAAAACAGCAATCAGTCCGATTATGCTCCAATTCAAATTTTTCTTGCCCTTTTCGACTCCTTC
>JBDRIC010000174.1:0-3103 GCA_043816245.1 Patescibacteria group bacterium | reverse complement strand
TAGATATCTAGGGGGTTAACTTTGCAGAGACGGAGATTTGGGCGGGATGGCGAAGCCGGGATTTGTTAAATCGAAGGAGGGAAGCATACCTGCCTAATACTTTCTTTCTAGGGTGGAGAGAATTTGGGGTTAAATTATTTTCTCAAACCAAAAATCTCCTGATCCTTGATTACTTCCGCTTCCCCTTCTTTTTGAAACTCAACTCCCCCGCCTTTTTGGAAAAGCCGATTTGAATCGTACTGTTGTTATCACCGTTTTTGAACTTCCCATCGAGAATTAGTCCGGCTAATTCATCTTCAATTTTTTCAGTAATCGTCCGCCGTACCGGTCGCGCACCGTATTTCGGGTTGTAACTTTTTTCCGCGAGGTAGTCGAGAGCTGCCGGAGCGAGTTCGAGCTTGATTTTCTTTTCTGCCAATCTTTCTTCCAAATCACCAAGATGCAACTTCACGATTTGTTTAATTTCATCGGAAGTGAGCGGATCAAAAACCACAATTTTATCGACACGATTGAGAAACTCCGGTCGGAATTTTTCTTCCAATTTATTGAGAACATCCGATTTCACTTCTTCGAATTCCGCCTTCGCGTCGCGCAATTCCGAACCCATCGCGAAACCGATTTTACCGGAGGCCGTCGTCATCCGTTCCGCGCCGATATTGGAGGTCATCACGATAATCGTATTGCGAAAATCCGTCCGCCGCCCGCGCGCATCAGTGAGATAACCATCTTCGAGAATTTGGAGAAGGAGGTTTTGAAATTCGGGATGCGCTTTTTCGACCTCGTCGAAGAGGACGACGGAATACGGTCGGCGGCGAACTTTTTCGGTCAACTCACCGCCCTCTTCGTAACCGATGTAGCCGGCAGTCGCGCCGACGAGGCGGGAGGAAGCATGCCGCTCTGCGAATTCGGACATGTCAATTTTCACGAGCGCGTCTTCCGAACCGTAGACTTTTCTAGCGAGGGTCTTTACTAATTCTGTTTTGCCCACGCCCGTCGGACCGAGAAAAATGAATGAGCCGATTGGTCGGTTCGGTGCCGCGATGCCGACGCGTGAACGGCGGACGGCTTGTGAAATTGATTTGATCGCAACTTTTTGGCCGACAATCCGCGAAGTAAGAATTTCTTCGAGATTTTGCAGCCGAATAATATCCTCCGCGAGCATATCGCCCGCCGGCACGCCCGTCGCGGAGGCAACGACCTTTGCCACATCCTCAGCGACAACCAGCGGTTGTTCGCCTTTTTCAGAAATTGTTGAATTTTTATTCGCTTCAATTTCGTTGCGAAGCTGCAGCTCGCGCGCGCGAAGATTCGCCGCCACTTCGTAATTTTGACTCGAAACTGCCACTTCTTTTTGCGTGATAATTTTTGTGAGCTCGTCTTTCATCTTTTTGATTTCGCGAGAATCTCCCCGCTGCCGCACGCCTTTCAGCGAAGCAGCCTCGTCAATCAAGTCAATCGCCTTGTCCGGCAAAAAGCGGTCGGGAATGTACCGCTTCGACATTCTCACGGCGGCGATGAGCGCGGCATCTTCAATTTTCAGACCGTGATGTTTCTCGAAACTCGGACGCAGTCCTTCGAGAATTTTGATCGAAGCCTCCTCGCTCGGCTCGGGCACCATCACTGGTTGAAACCGGCGCGCGAGCGCTTTGTCGCTTTCGACATGTTTACGGAATTCATCGAGCGTTGTCGCACCGATGATTTGAACTTTGCCGCGGGCGAGCGCGGGTTTGAGAATATTGGCCGCGTCGAGCGAACCTTCCGCTGCGCCCGTGCCGATAACGGTGTGGAGTTCGTCGAGGAAGAGGATCACCTCGTTTGAATATTTCGTCGCCTCGTCGATGATTCTTTTGAATCTTTCTTCGAATTCTCCGCGATACTTCGTGCCAGCGATGAGAGCCGTCATTGAAATCATGAGAACCCGCCGATCCAGCATTGAAGCTGGAACCTTCTCGGCGACAATCGCCTGCGCGAGCCCTTCGACCACCGCGGTCTTGCCCACGCCCGACTCTCCGGTGAGCACTGGATTGTTTTTCGTTTTGCGGTTGAGAATCGCGATCATCCGCGCAATTTCCTGCTCGCGTCCGATGATGGGGTCCAATTTCCCAGCGCGCGACTCGGCGGTGAGATCGGTTGTGAAATAATCGAGGGCGGGAGTTTTGGATTTCCGCCGCGACGACGAACCCGCCGTTTGCTGCGCCATTTCCGGAGAATCTTTGTGAGCGTACGCATCGCCGAAATCTTGGTCAGGATTTTGCCGGGAAATGACTTGCTGGAGGCTGCCAAAAAGAATTTCAAGCGGGTGCACGTTTTTAGGAATGTTTTGCGCCTCCTGCGCATCGCGAAAAATTTCCTCGATTTGCCGCCGAATCTCGGCTGGTCTGATTTTCATATTTTCGAGAATCACGGCTGCGGCAGTATTTTCTTGCGAAACAAGCGCGTACAGCAGATGCTCCGTCCCGACTGCCGAATGATTGAAACGGTACGCCGTCCGAATCGCATCCTCGATTACTTTTTTGGCAAAACCGGAGAGACTCCCCGCCTCCGCGGAATCAGCGGTACGCGAAGATTGCGCCCGACCGACAGTTTGGAGGACAAGCTTCACATTTTCGGCAGTTACTCCGAAACCAAGCAGTACGCTCGCACCGAGACTCTCGGGCTGCGTGAGAATGCCGAGCAAAATGTGTTCTGTGCCGACATAACTCAGCCCCGCCTCACGCGCCTGATCTTGCGCGACGATGAGAGCCCGCTTTGCTTCTTTCGTGAATTTGTCGAAGTTGTTAAACATCTAAAATTGGAGATTAAAAACAACGGAAGTTTTCTCTTCCGTCCGACGGACGTGCCGACGAATTGTATCACAATTTTGTTCAAAAATCCAAACAAGCGCATTGCCAAAATCTCAATTTTTTGCTGAAAAATTTTGGGATCAACGGATTTTTAGTTTGAGAAAATACTTGGAGATTCCTATCTGCCACGACGGATTCCATAATCGTGCTGCCAAAAACTAACCCCCGAGCGGAAGGTGGAAAGTGGATGTTGGAAAAACATTCATGAATAAAATCGTGGAGATTCGAGATGTCATTTCCGCTTTCTCAAATCACGCTAA
>JBDRIC010000173.1:0-15166 GCA_043816245.1 Patescibacteria group bacterium | reverse complement strand
TGAACTCATTGCGACTTAATAAACTTCCGTAAATTTATTAGAGAATAAGCCAATAGTTTGAATCCCAAGTGGTTTTGCTGCTTTCTCTCGTAACGAACCACCAACCTTCTGAACTTGTCCTCCCAGCTAAATGTTCTCTCGACCGTGAAACGTTTTTTGTAGTTTTTCTCATCGTAGAAACGGGGACGACCTCGTTTTGGATTCTTTCGGTTGCGAATATTCTCGGAAATATTGGCTTTCATCCCTCGATTCTGAATCAACTTGCGGTTTTGTTTTGAGTCGAAGCCTTTATCTAAATTTAGAATAGCGTCTTTTAGGTCGAGACCAATTTCTCGAGAAGTTTGCATCAGTTCATCCAAACTTTCTTTCAGCAACACGCAATCATTTTTATTAACCGGTCGAATATTCAGAGCAGCCAGAATGTAACCGTGGTCGTCAACGATGGGAATTATTTTATCTCCCTTTTGATGTTTGTGCCCAGAATACCCTATTTTTTCACCCCTTTTTTAGCTACTGTGTTGCTACCATCACCGTGCAGATTATCAATTTTCAGTTTTTTCTTTTGATGCAGAACCTTGACGCTATTAACGAAACATTTAGTAAGACTGCCGTCATTTGCCCAAATTTGGAAACGTTTAAATACGTTAGTGTAGTGGATTTCCGGTCTGCCATTCTTGTCTTTGTTGATCGGGATTTGTTCCCACTGGCAGCCAGTATGTAAACAATAAAGAATATAGTTAAAGATTTTGTGAAGAGGAGTTTTAGGGGCAAAGCCACGGGTGAAAGTGGTGAGATGGGGCAGAAAATATTTCTCAAAGTCTTTCTTCAACACTCGTACGGGTATTTTATGTCGGATCTTTTGGAGTTTGGAACACTTTCTCAAAGGATCTCTCTGAGACCGAGTGGTTGATTTTTTGATCATAATAATAGTATTAAGAAGTGAACACTATTATTGTACAGAAGATTTAGAAAGTCGCAATGGGTTCTATCAATTAAGGAAACACCTTTTGAGATGGCTACCAAATTTAAAAATGAATATTACTATGACTACAAAAAAATAATCGAAGAACTGGAAAAGACTTTTCCAAACCACGAGCAGCCTATTCTTAATGAGCAAGAAAAGAAAAAACTCTTCCCTGAAATGATGATTGGAGAAAGTTTTGCGTGCCACGGACAACAAGTAGCATCTTTCTATAAAAAAGATATGCTTGGAGACTCAAACGAAATCAAAGGAGATTTAGAGCAATCGAACGACAAGCTTTCAATAAAAATAAATGGTGATGACACTATTGACTTTATTACTGCCACTGCTGTCGAATATGGTGAAACAGAGGGAGACAAATGGAAGATTTTAACAAACAACGAGCTTACGCTTATCACTCAAGATGTTTGGCAAGACAATGTTGTTTCTACGCTTACAATAAGCAAAGAAACTGGATTGGGAATTTGGCAAAAAACTACCGCAAGTGGTCTCCCTATGAACTACAAAATACCAAACGGACTTATGGTTTATCTTCAGTGCTATTTACCTAAAGCTTTATGAGCGATTTGCTTAAAAAATACTTTGGAGAAGGAATCAATAATATTTTGAAATACTTTGGAATTGATTCAAAAATTTTTGGGATTTTGGCAATTCCTTTTGTCGGATGGTATTTTGGAGGAATAAAATTCCTAATTGGATTAGTATTTATATTCGTTGCAGCAAAAGGTTTAACACATATTTTAAAAGAGAAAATTTTGACGCTCTCTCCTAAACTCACAGGATCTTTACTTGTTGCTATTTTAGTGTTTGCATTAGTTTGGCAATTAGGTATGGGTATTGGTGATAACCAAGCTCTCTCACACTGGGATCTCTCCATAATTATTTTCTTCGCGATAATTCTCGCGTATTCTTTCATCGTCGGTCGAAATTCCACACTAAAAATAATCATCGCGACTTACATCGCAATCCTCACCGCCGATGGCTTCGGAAATATTTTGGACCACTTCATCCTCTCGGACGCGAGACTGCTCGAGACTCCCACCGCGTTTGGACTAGAGAGTCTCGTGATCTTTAAAATTTTATTTTTTGTGCTCGTAGTTCTACTTGTTACCGTTCGCGGCAGTTTTTTCGTGGCGATGGACCGCGAACGAAGTTCGATTCTAAATCTCGCCACCACCGGTACATTCGGATTTCTTGCTGCAGGATTAATTACCGCCACCATCATCACATATATTTCTGGAGGGGGATTGCTTAGCTCTGCTACAGAATTTGATTTAGATATTACCTCTAACAGTCTTCTCGGAAAAATGATAGTTGAAAACTACAATATTTGGTTTTCTCTACCTGCTATCGCATTCTTAGTGATGAGTTTTGTAGGTGGTGAAAAAGAGGAGATGGAAATAGTCGAGCCATAATATAGACGGACAAAGAAATTGGTCACTTCCTCCTCACCCGCGTCTTCCCCTCACTCTTCAGCGCAATGAAAGAATCAATCTGATCGCGCAAATCTGCCGCCTTTTCGAATTCTAAATTTTGCGAAGCCATATCCATTTCCACTTCCAGCTCGGCAATAATTTTGTCGAGCGCCTCTGTCGGCACTTTCGACGGATCAATCTTCTTCAGACCGAAATCGTGTTTCTCCCCCGCAATGTCCATCACCGCTTTTTCGATTGTCTTCGGAGTGATGCCGTGTTTTTTGTTGAACGCCGCCTGAATTTTGCGCCGCCGCTTCGTCTCGTCCAGCGCGCCCTGCATCGATTTTGTAATACGATCAGCAAACATGATGACGTGTCCGTTCACATTCCGCGCGCAGCGACCGATTGTTTGGATGAGCGAACGAGTCGAGCGCAGGAAACCTTCTTTGTCCGCATCGAGAATGAGAATCGTGGAAACTTCAGGCAAGTCCAAACCTTCGCGCAGCAAATTGATTCCGACGAGAACATCGAATTTACCGAGCCGCAGATCGCGGAGAATTTCAATCCGCTCCATCGTATCCACATCGGAATGCAGGTAGCGCACGCGGATTCCATTTTCGGTGAGAAATTCGGCGAGTGATTCGGAAGATTTTTTCGTGAGCGTCGTGATGAGCACCCGCTCCTTCCGCGCAATCGTTTTTTCAATTTCAGAAAAAACAACATCCATTTGATTTTTGCTCGGCAAAATTTCAATCGGCGGATCGAGCAGCCCTGTCGGTCGGACGATCATTTCGGCGATATTTTTACCGGATCTTGTTAATTCGAAATCAGCGGGGGTGGCGGAAATGTAAATCGTCGGTCCCATCTTTTTTTCGAATTCGTTGAAAGCAAGCGGTCTGTTGTCGAGCGCGGAAGGCAAGCGGAAACCGTGTTCGATGAGAGTTCGCTTGCGGGAAAGGTTGCCGGCGTGCATCCCCCCGATTTGCGGAACGGTAACGTGCGACTCGTCAACGAAGAGGAGGTAATCTTTCGGAAAATAATCGAGCAATGTCGAGGGCGGCTCGCCGGAATTTTTGCCCGACAAATAGCGCGTGTAATTCTCGATGCCTGAGACATAACCCACCTCCAGCATCATCTCGATGTCGTATTCGGTTTTGGTTTTCAATCTTTCCGCCTCGATATTTTTTCCAAGTTGTTTTAGTTCATCCAACCTTTGTTTCAAATCCACTTTGATTTGGACAACCGCGCGCTCAATTTTTTCGGGCGTAGTCACATCATGCTTCGCGGGAAAAATGGTAATCTCCTTCATTTCTTCGAGAATTTCTCCGGTGAAGTGATCAGCGCGCGTAATCCGTTCAATTTCGTCGCCAAAAAAATCGAGACGAATAACTTCCATGTCGGCATCCGGCGGATAAATTTCGACAACATCACCGAGCACATTGAATTGCCCGCGTTTGAAATCAAGCTGCGCGCGCGTGAATTGCAGATCGACTAATTTGCGGAGCAGTATGTCGCGCTGAATCCGCTCACCAAGTTTGATTTGGAATTTGAGAGCCTCGTAAGATTTGACATCACCAAGACCGTAAATGCACGAAACCGACGCGACCACCACGACATCTTTTCGCGTAAGCAAAGATTGCGTGGCAGCGTGACGAAACTTCGCAATCTCCTCGTTGATTGAGGCGTCTTTTTCAATGTACGTATCGGTCGCCGGCATGTAGGCCTCCGGCTGGTAGTAATCGTAATAGCTCACGAAATAATGAACTGCATTCTCAGGGAAGAACTCGCGAAATTCGCTGCAAAGCTGTGCCGCAAGAGTTTTGTTTTGCGAAATGACGAGAGCGGGTTTTTGAAGCTGCTGAATCACATTCGCAATCGCGAAAGTCTTGCCGCTACCGGTCACGCCGAGCAGAGTTTGATCACGAACACCTTTTTTTAAGTTCGTGAAAAGTTTTTCAATCGCTTTCGGCTGATCTCCGGCAGGTTTGAATTTCGAGACGAGTTTGAATTTGGTCATGCGCAGAAAATAATTTCTAGATTTTCCTTATCTTTTTCCCAATTATCCGGATTTAAAAAAATATAATCTCTAATTCGATTTAATTCTTCTTCACCACGAATAACGCGATCGTGAAAACGGGGTTGCCAAGCAAAAGCATCAAAACCTAATTCATGAATTTGTTTTGTGGCTGCGCCCTTGAACCCACGAATGATCGCGCTTAAATTGTCAGATTGGGGACCAAATTTATTTTTGTACTGTGGCTGTTGTGATTGTCGTCGTCGTAGAGACGCATTGCAATGCGTCTCTACGCGCTGCGCCTCTACTGTGCACGTTTCTACTGTGTCTGTATCTCTCGCAATACCTGCATTTTTTTTTCGAAAATTATTAATAATCAAAATCCCATGAATATGGTTCGGCATCGTCACCCAAACATCCAATCCCACATTTTCACGAATTTCTTCAGCCTTTCGCCATTCCTCATCCACAATTTTCCCAATATCATTTAGCGCCATCTTTTTATTCACCACCTCACCAAAAAATTCTTCATGATCCTTCGTGCAAACCGTCACGAAATAATATCCATCTGCAGCATAATCCCAGCCCCTTAGCCGTGCAGACGAAATACGATATTTTTCTTGAAATAATTCTGCCACAAAAATTAGATTCTCTTAATTTTAGCACGAATGCTGTTTTGCTTTAACTATTTTTTTCCGAGAAAAGAAACAAATGTGGTAGTTTCAATTACCGCTGTTTTGATTTTGGCTGATTAAATTTTTGTTCCGCTAACGATTTCGGATAAGCGTCTACTTCATCACTTCCTTTCCTAGTCTTTTTCCACCATGGCCAAAACAGGTTAGCAACAACTATAAAAGTTATTAACTGCCAATGGTCAGCGATAAAATTCTTTAATCCTTCCATAATTATTCTCCTTAGGGTTTAACCTCTTAATCTATGGGCAGCGACCACCATCCGTAATTTAATTCACCCGTTCCACATATTCCAGCGTTTCCGTATTTATTCGAATCTTCTCGCCCTCGCTGATAAAAAGCGGAACGGCAACAGTAATCCCACAGTCGAGAGTCGCGGGTTTCGTGCCACCGGAAGCTGTGTCGCCGCGAACCCCCGGCATCGTCTCGACGACAGCAAACTCCATTTTAATCGGCAGATTTACATTGATCGGAACACCGTCGAAATACATCAAATCGTATTCCTCACCGTCTTGCAGAAATTTCCCAGCCTCGCCGACTGCTTCTGCAGACAACAAAAATTGCTCAAAATCCTCCGAGTTCATGAAATTGAAGCCTTCGGAATCTTTGTAGAGAAATTGCGCCTTCTTCATCAAAATTTCAGCCGGCTGGATTTTGTCCGCACCTTGAAAGGTTTTTGGAACCACCTTTCCATTTCGCAAATTTTTCAGCTTCACGGCCATCACGCCACCCTGCCGCCCGGTTTTGCTGAATTGATTCCAGACGACGCGAAAAGGCTCGTCATCGATTGAAACATTTGTGCCGACTTTTAAGTCAGTAATCTCATACATTTTTGAGAAATTATGAATTTTAAAGATTCTAACATATAAAAATAGCAAGTTTTTGGATTTTTCGTCAACACTAGTTTTTGGCTTTCAAAAGCCGTTCAACCACTAAAGCCTTCAAAACCTAAAACTCTTTTTGACAAAGAGCCTCGATAATCTTAAATTTCACGTTGAGTTGAACTAATTTTTTGTTCAAAACTTCTCGGCTTCAAATCTTTTTTTATTCTTTCTTTTGTTCTCCGCCGAAGCCTACCTTCACTAAAATTATCCTCGAAAAATCGAGGAACGGAGGCGGAAACAATCTTTTAACCCCTTCAAAATGAATACCGAAGTCGTCAACAACCTCATTGGCAACATCCGCGGGTCTTTTGGGGATCTTTGGCTGGGCATCATTGACATCCTGCCGCGGATTGTCGAGGGAATCGTCATCCTCATCGTCGGCTGGATCGTCGCCAAAATTATTTCCCGACTCGTGGGAAAAATCGTGGAAGTAATCCGCCTCGAACGAATACTCGCCACCGCCGGCGTGAAAGATTTTTTTCAAAAAGCCGGCGTCAAATTGAGTGTCGAAGGCATTTTTGAGGAAATCGTGAAGTGGTTTATCCTCATCGCTTTCTTCATCTCGGCGGCAAACGCTTTCGGGCTGCCGCAAGTAAATAGCTTTTTGCAAGATGTTTTGAATTACATTCCGAATGTAATCATCGCGAGCGTGATCACGATCGTGGGTATTTTGATTGCAAATTTCTTCGCCGACCTCGCCCACAGCACTACGAAAGCAACCAAAACCGGCTCTCCGCAAATTGTGGCTTCAATCACTCGTTACGCGGTGATTATCTTCACCGTTTTTGCCGCACTCGTGCAGCTCGGAATCGGAAAAACTTTGCTCGATTCCTTTTTCAATAATCTCGGTCTCGCCCTCGCCGCTGCATTTGGTTTGGCTTTCGGTCTCGGCGGAAAGGAAGCCGCTGCAGATGTGATCAAGCGAATTAAAAAGGATGTCTCTTCGGACAAAAAATAATTTTATTTCTGTGCACTCAAAAAGCCTCTCTCGCGAGGGGCTTTTATTGTAATACCAATTCGCAATATAAAAGCTATTAATGCCGCGTAGCTTTGGTGCTTAACGGATTAGATGCTAGAAATAAAATCAGCTTACAAAAAGCGTAGCCTATAATGTTTATGTTGCGAAGCGGTATAAATATTTGCGATTTTTGAGCTCGTCAGGCAAATGTTGCTGCTCGGTCGCCGTCGAATCGTCGTGAAAATATTTATAATCTTTCCCATAATCCAGCTCTCGCATCAATTTCGTCGGAGCGTTGCGAAGATGCAGCGGCACCGGCAAATTGCCAAACTTTTGGATGTCAACGCGAATTTTTTTGAGCGCGGAATAAATTGAATTCGACTTGGGAGCTTGCGCGCAATAAACCACCGCCTGTCCGAGTGCAGTGTCCGCCTCCGGCAACCCGATGAATTCGACTGCCTGTTTCGCAGCCAGCGCGATTTGAAGAGCTTGCGGATCCGCCAGTCCTACATCTTCGGAAGCGAATCGCACCACTCTCCTCGCGATGTAGAGCGGGTCATCCCCGCCGGCTAGCATTCGCGCCAACCAGTAAAGCGCGGCATTCGCATCTCCATCGCGCATTGATTTGTGCAGCGCGGAAATGATATTGAAATGCTCTTCTCCGTTTTTATCGTAAATCAGCGCAACCCCTCGCACTAGTTTTTTCACAAATTTTTCATCAATTTTTTTCGAGTCCTCGACTGAAAACGCGGCTCGTTCGAGAATATTGAAAAGAATCCGTGCGTCCCCGTTTGCAAATTCACAAATTTTTTCGAGAGCGTCGGGATCGACTTTCAATTTGAATTTTCCCAAGCCTCTCTCGGGATCAGTGAGCGCGCGGCGCGCAAGAATTTTCAAATCGTCCTTTTTGAGCGAGTTCAAAACATAAACTTGGCTTCGTGAAAGAATCGCCGAATTTAGCTCAAAGCTCGGATTTTCGGTAATGGCTCCGATGAGCGTAATGATTCCCTTTTCCAAATACGGCAAGAGCTGATCCTGTTGCGCTTTATTGAGCCGGTGAATCTCGTCGATAAAAAGAATCGTACGAATTCCATGAAGCTTCCTCCGTTGCAAAATTTCTTGCACTGTTTTGCGAAATTCTGCGACAGCAAAACCAATCGCGGAAAGCAGCTGGAAGTGAGAATTTGTTTTTTGGGAAATGATTTTCGCAAGCGTGGTTTTGCCACTTCCCGGCGGTCCCCAAAAAATAATCGAGGTAATCGAATCGCTCTCGATTTGTTTACGAAGCGGTGTACTGCTTCCCACCACCTCCTCTTGACCAACGAATTCTTCGAATGTCCGCGGTCGCATCCGATCCGCAAGTGGCGCGGAATTTTGAAGCTCTTCGCGAAACTTTTTTTCGAATAAATCGGGAGCTGTGGAATCTTGCCTTTGCATCGAACAAATTTTAGCGTGATAAAATCCTTGTGTGAAAAAACATTCTGAACCCATTTTCGATTTCGAGAAACTTTCGAAAAAAGAGGGTGCTCGAACTCTCGCCGAAAATCGTATCTCGCTCACTCTCGCGGAAGCGCGGCATTTTCAGCGTGAAATCAAACGACCACTCACGCTCACGGAACTTACGATTTTGGGAATTCAGGGAAGCGAACATTGCAGCTACCGCTCGACGAGAATGCATTTAAAAAAGCTGCCGACACACGGGAAAAATGTGATTCTCGGACCAGGCGAAGATGCAGGAATTGTGGAGATTGCCCGTGAGCAGAATAAGAGATGGGGTCTCGTAATCGGTCACGAGAGCCACAACCATCCGAGCCAAATCGTACCTTTTGAAGGAGCGGCGACGGGTGTCGGCGGAATCGTCCGCGACATCCTTTGCATGGGCGCGCGCGTGATCGGCTGCCTCGACTGTTTGCGGTTTGGTGAAATCGGGAAACACCTCACGCGCTGGCTCACCCGCGAAGTCGTCGAAGGAATCGCGGGTTATGGAAATCCGCTCGGCGTGCCGAATCTCGGTGGAGATATTGAATTCGATGCGAGCTTCGATTCGAATTGCCTCGTGAATGTGATAGCGATCGGCGTATTGCGAGAAGATGAAATCATCCATTCAATCGCACCAGCGGAAGCGGAGCGGGAAAATTACGACATCATCATCGTGGGAAAAGCCACCGATCGCAGCGGTTTCGGCGGAGCGAGTTTCGCGAGCGCGGATCTGCGGGAGGAAGATGCAGAGACGAATAAAGGCGCGGTACAGGAACCGAATCCTTTCCTCGAACGGCATCTCCTCGCCGCGACTTACGATCTTTTCAGCGAATTGAAGCGGCGGAAACTTTTGAACAAAGTGAGCTTCAAAGATATGGGTGCCGGCGGCAATGTTTGCGCGAGCGTGGAACAAATTGATGCGCGGGGATTTGGCGCGGAAATTGATTTGGAAAAAATCCATCTCGGCGAAAAAAATCTCCCGCCCCACATCATCGCCGCCGCGGAAACGCAGGAAAGATTTTGCTGGATTTGCCATCCGCAGATTACGAAATTGATCCTGCGAATTTACAACGAGAAGTGGGCACTGCCGGAAGTTTCAAATGGAGCGGAGGCGCGCGTGGTTGGAAAAGTGAAAAAAGGAAATTATGTTTTGAAATTCCGCGGAACAAAAGTAATCGACGCACCCGCGAAGCTGCTGACGGAAGGGCTGACTTACCAGCGGAAATTTGTTTCAGTAAAGAAGAGTTTCAAAAAAGAGAATTTTGATTTTACAAAACTTAATGCGAGTGTCCACCCTCAGAATTTCTTGGGAGTGCTGCGGAAACTGCTCGCGAGCGAAAATATTTCCTCGCGAAAACCGATTTTCGAGAAGTACGATTTTCAAGTCCAGGGCGCCACCTCACGGGATGCGGGCAGCGGAGCGAGCGCGATTATCCGACCGCTTTTGAATACTGCCGCCCCCGCCGATCTGAAAAAAATTGGCATTACAATCGGGGTCGGCGGAAGTGGGAGTCTCGGAAAATATTCCGCGAAACTGCAAGCTGCGCACGCCGTCGCGGAAGCTGTCGCGAACGTGGTTTCAGTCGGCGCGACACCACTCGCACTCACTGACTGTTTGAATTACGGAAACCCCGAGCATGCCGATCAGATGGCTGAATTCGTGGAGGGAATCGCGGGACTGCGGGAAGCCGCGGAGACTTTTGGAATTCCATTCGTGAGCGGAAATGTGAGTCTTTACAATAACAACGGAGTTGACTCAATCAATCCGAGCGCGCTGGTTTCGTGCGTGGGGAAACTCGAAGACGCGAGCAAATTCATCCCGCAGAAATTTCAGAAAGCTGGAAATTTGTTAGTTGTCGTCGGCAAGCGAAGCGAAAGTCTCGGCGGTAGCGAGCTTGAAAAAGCGGTCGGAAAAAAATTGGGCGAATCGTTTTCGTTTGACCTCGCGGAATTTTGGAACGCGGCGCGATTTATTCTCGCCGCAAAAAAATTCACCGCATCCGCCCGCGACATCCACCGTGGCGGTCTAGCAATCGCGACCGCGGAGCAATCTTTCGGCAACGAATTCGGTTTCGAACTCGAAAAAATTTCCGTTCCAAAACTTTTTTCCGAAAATCCCGGCTTCCTCCTCGAAGTCGCCCCCACGGATTTCGGGAAACTTACGAAGCTCGCGAAGAAGTTCAGAGTGAAGCTTGCGCGAGCGGGGAAAGTTTCGGCAGAGCGGAAACTTAAAATCGGAAGTTGCGAAACGCCGCTCAACCCTCTCGAGAAAATTTGGGAAGAGAGTTTTAGGATGGTTTTGAAAAGCTGAGGTTTCGTCGGGCTAAGGTATGTGTTTGATTGTGAAGATGGTTCGGGTAAAAATGAGATGGATAAAACAATTTCAATTTAAAACTATGGCAAATATGAAACTAGATACTTTCCGAAAACAGCTTCTAAGGCATTCAGAAGATTTTAGAAAAATCCTTGAAACACCAAACGGAGATTGGTCAGTTAAAGGATTTATTGATATTGCTAAGAACATCTACACAATTTCAGTCGATACAAAAGTAATCTCAAAAATCATAGAATTGATGATGTTTCCTGTATTAAAAAAGTTTGCCGATGAAAATAAATATAAGATGATTTTTTCAGCAGAACAAAACCATTATCCCGATGTTACTTTTATCACTCCTAAAAAAAGAAAAATTGCTCTTGATCTCAAGAGTACTTATCGGAAAAACAATGGCGATGTCTCAGGTTTTACATTAGGAGCATTTACCGGCTATTTCAGAGACAGGAAATCAAGGAAGAACATTACATTCCCATATTGTGAATACGAGAAGCATTATATTTTAGGAGCTATCTACACAAAACAAGCAGGGGCAATTGATGAGAATAGGGTTTACACAATTGATGATCTTGAAGAAATCTTATCAGTCGTAAGAGATTTTGATTTTATTGTGCAAGAAAAATATCGTATTGCAAAAGACAGACCAGGAAGCGGAAACACGAAAAATATCGGCTCTTGTGTAAAACTCAAAGAACTTAAAGAAGGGATTGGTCCTTTTGTGGAGCATGGTGTAAAAGTATTTGATGATTTTTGGATGAATTATATGACAAAAGAAATGGCTGAAAGAGGCGGACTATCAAGACCTCCTTATTGTAACCTCAAAGAATATTTGCAATATCGTAACATCAAGAACTTATGAGCTTAACTTTACTAAAAAGGTCGGGGCAAAAAGCATTGTTTGAAATAGAGCCAGCAAACGATTTTGGAGTATTTCCAAGTACTCGTTATCAAGGAAGTAAAAATAAAATACTTGATTGGATTTTCTATTTTACAAAAGATTTAAATTTTGAGACCGTACTTGACGCATTTGGAGGCACTGGAAGTGTCGGTTATATGTTTAAAAAACAAGGGAAACAGGTTTTTTATAATGACTATTTAAAATTTAATTACATTATCGGACTAGCTTTAATTGAAAATAATAACATGTTTTTGAGTGATGACGACTTAAATTTTATTTTAAAAAAACATGATGATATAAATTATCCAACTTTTATACACGATACTTTTCATGATATTTATTTTACAGACGAAGAAAATTTATGGCTTGACCAAATAATTACAAATATTTATCAACTTGAAAATAAATATAAACAAGCACTGGCCTTTTTTGCTTTATTTCAGGCTTGTATTATTAAAAAGACCCTATAATCTTTTTCATCGTAAAAATTTATATGTCCGCACTGCCAAAGTAGAAAGAAGCTTTGGAAACAAAAAAACATGGGATACTCCTTTTGAAAAACATTTTCTAAAATTTGCTAATGAGGCGAACAATGCCGTTTTGGACAATAAAAAAAATAATTTCGCTTTTCAAAATGATATTTTTGATTGGGATTATGTAGAACCTGATCTTGTCTATATTGATACGCCTTATATTTCGACCAAAGGTGTTGGAGTTAATTATTTTGATTTTTACCACTTTCTAGAAGGTATTGTGAAATACGATGAATGGGCTAATTTAATTGATTGTAAATCAAAACACAAAAAAATTAAAAACGGGAAAAATGAATGGTGCAACAAAGGCGAAATTCACAATGCTTTTAAAAATCTTTTTAATAAATTTCAAAACTCTCTTTTGGTTATTTCTTATCGAGACGATGGTGTTCCAACAACTGATGAATTGGTTGAAATGTTGGAAAAAATCGGCAAGCGGGTTGAGGTTAAGAAGATGGATTATAAATATGTTTTAAGTAACGGAAATTCAAAAGAGGTTTTAATTATCGCTCGGTAAAAAATTCACAAAAACTCCCGCAAACTAATCCTCCTCACCTCGTTCTGAAATTCGCGAAACCTCAACTCCACCCGTTTTTTCGGCAATAAATTTTTTTATTAAACAGGGTTTACAAAAAGCATTTGCGAAGGTTCACAAAAGTCGTTTTAGGGGTTTACAAAGAATTTAACAAATTCATAAAAACTCCCGCGAACTAATCCTCCTCCCCCCACTCTTCAGCTCGCGGAATCTCAACTCCACCCTTTTTTTCGGCAATAAATTTTTTGGCAACCGCTCGCTCCACTCCGCCACCACTGTTTCGCCGCTGGAGAATAATTCCTGCAATCTTTCAATTTTTTCGATTTCCAACGATTCCGCGCGATACAAATCGAGATGAATCAAATTCCCTTTTTTCGGAATCTCGTGAATGTGCTCACCAACGAAAGTCGGAGACTTTATTTTTGAGGGAATTCCGAGACCGCTAGCCAGTCCGCGCAGAAAAGTAGTTTTGCCCACACCTAAATCGCCGAAAAGAAAAACTTTTTTGCCGAGAAATTTACACGCGAGCCGCTCTCCGAGCTGCTCGGTTTGAGCGGATGAAGCTGTTTTGAAGATTGATTTACTCATCGGAAAATGCTAAAATGACAAGATTTCAAAATCAATTTTAAAACAAAAATGCAAAAGTTTTGGCAGGAACACAAACACTTCCTGAAAGGGTTGATCGCCACTCTCTTGATCACCGCCGCGGTGGGGATTTTTGGAGAGCAGACGGGAGAATTCATGGCGACAGTTTTGGATTTCGAGAAACCTGAACCTTTCGACGGAACCGCATTGCCGATTCGCGAGGTGCCGGACTGGTCAAATCTCGCGGGGAATGAATACAAACTTCTCGCGGCGCAGCTGCCGATGGAGAAATTCGTGGAACTGCCAAATTACGATCCGATTATTTTTGGGACTGCCGTGGCGGATCTGAATTGGAGCGTGGATCAAAGCTTGGCAAACCAGCTCGTGACATACGCAGTGCCCTACATGGGCTCGTATGAATTAAATAGTCGCGAATACGAGGGCAGCCACCTCGCGGTGGACATTAAAGTACCGACCGGTACTCCTGTCCATGCAGTCGCAAACGGAAAAGTGGTGAAAATCGCGGAAGCCTCCTCTGGTTTCGGGAAGCATATCGTCATCAAACATCCCGATGTGCCGCTTTTGAACGAGAATGAAGCCGTTACGCTTTATTCCGTGTACGCGCATCTTTCGAAAATTTCCGTCACGAAAAATCAGATCGTGAAACGAGGAGATCTGATCGGAGAATCGGGCAATAGCGGAACCTCCACCACCCCGCACCTTCATTTTCAGATCGATAATGAAAATGCGCCGTGGCATCCGTGGTGGCCATTCAGCAGCGCGGAGGCATCGGCTGCCGGATTAGGTTTTTTCGACGGAGTTTCAGCAGGACTCGGACAAGCAGAAGCAATCAAAAATACAATCAATCCGATGTTGTGGGTCCAGCGCTACCTCGCCGCAGATGTGGCAGAAATTCCGCCGGAGATGCACGCGGCAAACGCAGAAGCTATTGAACCGGTCGCGACAGAAACTGTAGCAAATACTTCCGAAACGGTCACTCCTCCCGCTGAACTTGAGGAAGAACCAAACAAAGAAACTGCTGAAGAAACTACCAGTCCCGAAGATTCGGACGAACCCACCGAAGAGAACCAAGAACTAGGAACCAAGAACCAAGAGCCAGCCGAACTAATTTTTACGGATGTTGATTCTAATCATCTGAATTCCAAAGCGATTAAATATCTAAAAGAAAACGAAATTATCAGCGGCTATCCTGATGGCAGCTTCCAGCCGAATCAAACCGTGAGCCGCGTGGAGGCTTTGAAAATGATCTTGCTCGGTCTCGGAATTGAACTGCAACCAATGCTCAATCTCGGTTTTCCCGACACGAGCAATCAGCAGTGGTATTCGGTTTATGTGGGAACTGCGGTGAATAAAAGTATCGCAAAAGGTTATCCTGACGGGACTTTCGGACCGGGGAATACAGTGAATCGCGCGGAATATTTGAAAATTCTGCTCGGCAGCGCGCTGATTGCGCCCGACAGCGTGGATGAATCTCCATATGTAGATGTCTCGACGGATGCGTGGTTCGCACCGTTCGCCGCTTATTCGAAACTGAAAAATATCTTCCCGCTCACAGAGAATTTGTTTGAAGGCGCGAAGGGAGTCACCCGCGCCGAAGTCGCCGAGACGCTTTACCGGCTGATTGTTTTGCGGACAACGAATGCGGCGAGCTATTCTGATGAACTTGAGATTTAAAAATTAACCTGCCGTTTAAGTGGTAGTACCCCTGCGAAATAAGAACACCAAACTTGTTCAAATTAGCCAGAAATGATACAAAAAGGACAGCTAACCTCTCCAAATATGCTGCGCTATCACACTCTCAAAAAGAAACCTGCTCATTTCAAAAGCTTCACTGGGTT
>JBDRIC010000172.1:0-6412 GCA_043816245.1 Patescibacteria group bacterium | reverse complement strand
TAGATATCTAGGGGGTTAACTTTGCAGAGACGGAGATTTGGGCGGGATGGCGAAGCCGGGATTTGTTAAATCGAAGGAGGGAAGCATACCTGCCTAATACTTTCTTTCTAGGGTGGAGAGAATTTGGGGTTAAATTATTTTTTCAAACCAAAAATCTCCTGATCCTTTTGAGCGGACTCGGCAAATCAACTTTGCTGAAATCGTAAATGTCAAATATTTTGAAATCAACCTTAAAGTCGCCCGTAGATTTTTCCGTCGCGGTGAATTCGATTTTGTGAATTCTATGAATTGCTGTTGCTAAATCTTCCGAATCAAAATTCATTCGGCCAAAATCCCAGCCGAAATATCTCTCGATACACTGTTAACCTTGTTTATCGGAAAAAAAATCAATTGATGAAATTGTAGCGATTACGAAAATAAAAATAAATATAACAAGAAAAAATAAATTTATTTCAAAATTTTCTGATTTTGATTCCTTTGTTTCTTCAAAAAACTCGTCGATGTTATAAACATTTGCAAATTTCGGATATTCCAAATCAAAAGATTGCCATCTTTCCAAAGCTTCTAAAAATTTTTCTGCCTCAAATATTTTTTCATTATTTTTCAGATCAAAAATAATCCATTTTCCAGTGCTGGAATACTGACATTCATAATCGTTGTTTTCTTTTTTCGAGAAAATTTCGTTTGATCCAAAAAGCTCAAATTCATCTTCTTTTGAAATTTTACATCGCTTTATCAGACCACCACTTTTATCCTGGGCAAAGATAAACCGGTTGTTTGGTGGAACATTTATTTGTTGTAAATTATTTGGAATATTTCTCTCTTTTCTTTTATCTTTCCAATACAATTTAAAACAGTGATGTCCTGCTGGCCAGCAGCCATCACTTGGTCGCCCCAAATAAATCTCAATTTCTTCGTTGTAAATTAAATTTTTGTCGAATTCCCCAAACCCAGCCAGCGCGTATACTTTGGAGAAGTTTAGTAAAAATAAGATTCCAAATATCAATATTTTGGGAAGCTGTTTCATAATTTTAAATTCTAATATTCTCTTTGAGAATAATTCTGATTTCAAAATTACTGATAATATTCAACTCTTGACATTTTGCAATTGCGTCAATTGCCCTTTTTTTGGGAGTAAAAAGGCTATGTTTTTGCATCTCGAAATTATAAACATCAAAAATTGTGAAATCAACCTCAAAATTTCCGCTAGATTTCTCGATGGCTTTGTACTCGATCTTTTTCACGCCATGGATTGCGGTGTTTAAATCAGGAGAATCAAAATTAATACCGCCGTCAAAATCTGAAGGCAGAACTTCACCATCCAAAATTTCGGATGAGATCTTTTCTTTAAACTTCCCAATAATTTTTTCGTAAGTTGGATCAGATTTGATTTTTTTCATAATTGGATCGTCGGTCTGAAAAATTAGATTTTCGGGTTTGTCTTTCAACGAATGCTTTAAGAAATCTGCGGAATATTTTTGGCGAGTTGAGATAAAGACGGTATGAACAAAATTAGCAAATGAACGACAAATTTCCAAAACACCCTCCGAATTTACAGATTCAAAAAACTCCTCCCAGTCGAAAAACTGCAACTTCAAATCAGAAATTTTCGGTGACTCGTCGTACCACAACTCGATCGAATTTTCGAAAGCCAGCGAACTGTTCAGCTCTTGCTCGCCAAGCGACAAAACATCAAACTCATTCAGATCTCCCGAAAAATAAAAGTTTTTATATTTGTCCGAAGTCGGCGCTTTTTTATTCGGCAAAATTTTTCCGTTCACCACCACTTTTAAATTATCTCCATCCGTGCCGCCTTTTGCTTTCGCACTTTTCGTCTTCACGCCGAGTGTGAGAGTCTTCGCTGGCAGTCCGAGGAAAACGAAGCTGAGCCAAGGCACACCTTTTTTGTCGGTTTCAGTTTTTTCGGTTGGCTGTAAATCTCTTAGTCCAAAAGTCTGATCGAGCTGCAAGACTTCAATTTTTTTGAGTTCGGGCTTGCCGTCGACCGTGAATTCGAGTTTGTGCTCGCCCGCGGTGAGATTCGCAAAAAAGTAAACCGTCTTCGTTCCGCCTTTCAAACTCGCGCCGTCGAAACTCGCCGCTGTCCCAAAACCTTTCCACGAAACTTTTTCGTCGTGAATTTCGTATTTTCCGAAGTCGAACCCGTCGAGGTTAACTCGCAAATCGTCGTCGTCAGTAGAATTGTTTTGTTCCGCGTTTTTCGCTGCGGCGGTAATTTTGACAGCGAAAATTCCGTCGGCAGGGATCTCGAATTTCGTTTCAACCTCACTCCATTCGTAAATCTGTCCGCCGGGGGCGATGGGGAAGGCGGTTCGGGTGAAGATGATTTCGGACATTTTGGTGTGGGATCGAAAAAAAATGAAAATAAATTTCGACGGGCGCGAATTCTAAAGTTCCGCTTGCTTGAAGTCAAGAGGTTCACGCCGTAGAATAAATTTCGTGCAAAAAACAGGCAGTGAAATAATTTGCGAAAGCTTGATTGCGGAAGGGGTTTCCACGATTTTCGGCTATCCCGGTGGGACGGTGCTGCCGCTTTACCACACCCTCACGCAATACTCTAAAAAACTCCGCCACATTCTCACGCGGCACGAGCAGGGAGCGGCATTCGCAGCGGATGGGTACGCGCGAGCTTCCGGCGAAGTCGGTGTTTGCATCGCGACGAGCGGACCGGGTGCGACGAATTTAATCACCGGCATCGCAGATGCTTATCTCGATTCCATCCCGCTCGTGGCGATTACCGGACAAGTTGCCAGCAATCTCGTCGGCACGGACGCTTTTCAAGAAGCCGATGTCACCGGGATCACGCTGCCGATCACGAAGCACAATTATTTGATCACAAAAGCTGAAGACCTCGCTCCCGCGCTGAAAGAAGCTTTTTATCTCGCGCGGACTGGTCGACCGGGACCGGTTCACATCGACGTGGCGAAGGATGCGCAAATTTATTCCGCCGAATTTGATTATCAAAAAATTCCGATTCGGCTGTCTGGCTATCTTGAGAGGGGGGGAGCTTCCGCAAAACAAATTTCAAAAGCAGTGGAGCTGATTCGCTCCTCTCGCCGCCCGATTGTGATTTCCGGTCACGGAGTTCTCATTTCAGGGGCGTCAAACGAGCTGCAAAAATTCGTCCAAAAAATCGACGCGCCGGTTTGCGCCACGCTGCTCGGGATTTCTTCAGTTCCTTTCGGCTTCAAAAATTATCTCGGGATGCTCGGAATGCACGGTTCGCCGGAAGCCAACTTCGCAATCAGCCACGCGGATTTGATCGTCTCCGTCGGCGCGCGTTTCGACGACCGGATTACCGGAAAATTATCCGAGTTTGGCAGTGGCGCGAAAGTAATTCACATCGACATCGACTCCGCGGAGGTGGGCAAAATTGTCGCCACCGATGCACCAATCATTGCTGATGCAAAAGACGCGCTCAAAAAATTAACCCGCCAAGTTTCTCAACAAAAACATTCTTCGTGGCATTCTCAAATTCGCGGGTACTCGCAGCAAGTCGAAGCCAAGTTGCGCGAAATTGACGCGAAGAGAAAACTCAAACAGCTGAAAGCCTACGAGGTTGTCCACGCGGTGAATCGCGCCTCACCGGATGCTTTCATCGTTTCCGATGTCGGGCAAAATCAGATGTGGGCGGCGATGCACTTTCGATTCAAAACTCCGGGTCGCTATCTCACTTCCGGTGGACTCGGTTCGATGGGGTTCGGATTGCCGGCGGCGATAGGGGCGGCGGTGGCGGTTGAAGATAAAATTAAAAAGAAAATTCCGGTGTGGTGTCTCACGGGCGACGGAGGGATTCAAATGAATTTGCAAGAATTAACAACTCTCGCGCAAGAAAAGATTCCGCTCAAAATCGCGGTATTCAACAACGGTTTTCTCGGGATGGTGCGGCAGTGGCAGGAGCTTTTTTACGAAAAAAATTATTCGCACACTCCATTATTTAATCCTGATTTCGTGAAAGTGGCGGAAGCATGCGGGCTGAAAGCCTTCCGCGTTTCGAAACCTTCCGAAGCTCTTCGCATTACCCAAAAAGCCGCGGACACTCCCGGTCCAGTTCTCGTGGATTATTTGATCGAGCCGGAGGAAAATGTTTTTCCGATGGTGGCGCCAGGGGAGGCTTTGAAAAATACTAGGATAAAATAATTGAAGATTTTAGCTTGATGATTTCAGATTTTTTTGGCTTTGTTTTGGTGCGAAAAAACGACAAAAACTTACAAAACGAGTATTAGAAATGTAAATGGATAGTAACTTATTGGCTTATAAAAGAATAAAAGTTAGTATCACCAAGCTTTCCAGTAATTCTGCTTGACTTTTAGTTTAGATTTTACTAAAATATAAAAGTAAATTTCTGACTAAATTTAAAACTTAACCCTGAAATCATGAATAAAAAAGTAGAAAAACCCGCTTCACTTGTTGACGGAGACGGAAAAGTTAGAGAAGGGACAAGAAGTCGAATTGATCAAATTAATCAAGAAAATGGACTTACTGACGTTTTTGTTGAGGGGAAAATACAACTTTCTTCGAGTAATCTAGAGGCGGCAGCAGATGTAGAAAAAACTGTAGCAGATCTTATGCAAGAAACAAGCAATGAAGACGAAAGTCATCCAGACGGTACAAACATAACTGAATTTAAATCTTTAAAGGAGGGAGGCAGGGCTAAAGAAGATTTTTTATTTGGAGTACAAGCAGCTATTAGGAAGTATCTCAAAAGAAGCGGTATTTCATATACTGATTTCAGAATTGAAAGTTTGACCCTTCCAATCGTTGGAGGCGTGCTTGATCTAGAAAACTCCAACATAAAATTACGAATAGAACTACCTCAACCCTAATAGTTTCGCCAGCTCTTCCTCTCTCCCCCCAAACGGTCCAATCGCAGCTAGTCGCAAATTTTTCGCCACGAAAATTTCTTGCGCGAGATTTTGAATTCCCTCCGCCGAGACAGCATCGATCTTCCCAAAAATTTCCGCGAGCGTGAACTGTTTCCGATAAAGCAGATGTTGCTTGCCAATCAAATGCGCGTATTCTTCCGAATCCTCCAGCCGCAATGTAAGCTTGCCTTTCAAAAATTCCTTCGCGCGGCTCAGTTCCGCCTCATTCACGCCTCCGCTCGCGAGCTTTTCATATTCCTGCCGAATCGCTTTCACTGCGAGTGGCAATCTTTTCAAATCCACTCCCGCAGAAGTCGAAACCACTCCCGCGTCGGCATAATCATCGGTTGCCGTGCGGATGTAGTAGCAAAGACCTTTTGCTTCACGCACGTTCAGAAACATCCGCGAGCTCATATTCCCTCCGAGAATTATCGCAAGCAGACGTTGTGTGAAATGTTTTTCATTCTCCGCCTCCACGCCGCGAACTCCGAGCACGAGATGACCTTGCTCGGTTTTTTTATTTTGAATTTTTATAGGGATTGCCGATTCAAACTTTTCGATCGGTTGCCACTCAAAGGCTTTCGCTCCATTCTCAAAGTTAAAAAACTTCTCCACATTTCGCACCACTTCTTCGTGCTCGCATTTCCCCGCGACCGCGACTACGAGGTTGCCCGGCTGATAGAGTTCCGATTTATATTTCACGAAATCCGGGCGCGTGAATTTTCGAATATTTTCTTTCGAACCGATTTGATCGCGCCCCATTGGCTGATCGCCGAAAAGCAGTCGCTCGAAATCCCAGCCGACTTGATACATCGGCGTGTCTTGGTACATGTTGTATTCCTCGAGAATCACGCCGCGCTCTTTCTCGATTTCCTCACCCGGGAATCGCGCGCTCACGAGCATGTCGCTCAAAACATCGAACGCAGTTTCCGCGTGCGCGGCTGCGACTTTCACGAAGTAGCCCGCGTACTCTTTTCCTGTGAAGGCGTTGAATTCTCCACCGATTGAATCGATTGCCTGCGAAACTTCTTTCGTGTTTTTGAATTTCGCGCCGCCTTTGAAAAACATGTGTTCCAAAAAATGCGAGAGTCCGTTCCGTTCCGCCGTTTCGTACCGGCTGCCCGCGCCAGCGAGAACGAGGCAGGTGATTGCCTCTGTTCCGTCGAGCGATTGCGAGACGATTTTCAACCCGGAGGGGAGGATAGTGAGTTGCATTGGAAAAATTTATTGGGAAGAGTTTAACTCAATTTGACTAATTTGAAATATTTTTGTAAAAGTCTAATCAATTTTATTTACAATTATGAACAACAAGGAACCGGACTTTACAAAAATTTTATTATTTGACGCAGAAATTGATTTTGTAAAAATAATACGACTCGAATTAATAGTACCCCTGCGAAATAAGAACACCAAACTTGTTCAAATTAGCCAGAAATGATACAAAAAGGACAGCTAACCTCTCCAAATATGCTGCGCTATCACACTCTCAAAAAGAAACCTGCTCATTTCAAAAGCTTCACTGGGTT
>JBDRIC010000171.1:0-2893 GCA_043816245.1 Patescibacteria group bacterium | reverse complement strand
GACCGACGATTGTCTTACTTCTCTCGCTGGCTTTCAGTTGGAGCATTCACAAATCCATCGTGAATGCTCGTGTAATCGAGTTATTTGGAAAGCTCGCGGTGGCGGGAGGCTACCTTTATTTCGGAGCGAAATTCACCGGTTTCGAGCTTCCGGTGATTTTTGGGGGCATGCTGGGCGGATTTTTGGGCGCGAAAATAACGTTGAAATCGAAGCCCGTGTGGCTCAAAAAAGCGTTCCTAGCTCTCGTAATCATCTCGGCAATTAAAACGACTTTCTTTTAAGATAACTCATCGCGCTCTTAATTCTTTTTTTCTTCCATCTCTGTTTCCAGCCGACCTTTTTCTTCCTGAACTTTTTCCGCCGCTTCTTTCAATTCTGATTGTTCTTTGGGCTGGTCTTTATCTTTCGCCGCTGGTCTTTTCGTGCGTGGTTTTCGGTCGCCTTTTCCTGAATTTTTTTGCGCGGCTGTTCGCTTCTTTTTCTCCGTTTCTTTTTGTTTTTTCAAATTCGCCACAAACTTCTTCGCGGCTTCGGTCATTCTCAGTTCCGAAAGCAATTTCAACATCGCTTGTCCCATTACTACACGATTAGAAGTGCCGAAATTCTTTGAGAGAATGTTTTTCACTCCCGCTAATTCCAACATTTTTCGCACCGCCGAGCCGGCGATCAAACCCGTCCCAGGAGCTGCCGGCAGAATCAAAATCCGCGCGGCTTTGAACTTCAATTTCATGGGATGAGGAATGGTATCGTTGACAATCGGAACTTCGATTAAATTTTTCTTTGCTTCCGCCGCAGCTTTTCGGGCCGCAATTTGAACATCCGCGCCCTTCCCGAGTCCGAGACCAACCCGACCAGCGCGGTCCCCGATAATCACCGTTGCACGAAAACGCATTCTCCGTCCGCCTTTCACCACGCGTGTCACACGGTCAAGCTGGAGCATATATTCCTCGAATTCTTTTTCTTCACGAGGAGCACGAGATCGACGATGACGTTTCTGATCGGTTTTTTGAGAATTCATTTGTTAGTTAATAGTTAATAGTTAATAGTTGATAGTTAAACAATAAAATCATTTTTCATCCATAAAAATTAAAATTTCAATCCAGCCGCGCGCGCAGCTTCGGCAAGAATTTTGATACGACCGATATATGGAAATCCGCCTCGATCAAAAACCACATTTTCAATCTTCGCAGCTTTGGCGACCTCCGCGATTGATTTGCCAACTTCAGCGGCTCGCTCGCTTTTCGATCCCTTTTTGATTTTGAGGGAATTGGTTGAAGCCAAAGTTTTGCCGGCGGAATCATCGATAATTTGCGCATAAATTTCGTTCAAACTTTTGAAAACGGCGAGTCGCGGCTTCACAGAAGTCCCCGTAGCGCGCGCGCGAATTCTTCGCTTTCGCGCCTGTCGATCGAGAAGTTTTTTTGCGGTTTTCATTTCGTTGAAAATTATTTTGCCGCAGCCGATTTTCCGGCTTTGCGCGGGATGTGCTCACCTTCATACGCGATACCCTTGCCTTTGTAAGGTTCCGGCTTCCGCCACTTTCGAATATTGGCAGCGGTCTCGCCGACAAGCTGTTTGTCGATTCCGCGAACCACGATCGTGTTTTTCTTCGGATCGACTTCGAATTCGATTCCTGCGGGAGCTTTCACTTCGATGGAATGAGAAAATCCGAGCTGCAATTCTAAATCTTTCCCTTTCAGCGCGACTTTGTAACCCACGCCGGTGATCACAAGTTTTTTGGAAAATCCTTCTGTCACTCCTTCAATCATATTTGCCAGCAAGGTTCGTGAGAGCCCCCACAGCGCGCGCGCCTCTTTCGACTCGTTTTTCGGCAAGACGACGAGTGTTTCGCTTTCCTTTTTAATTTCGACGAGTCCGTGGAATTTCTGGAAAAGCTCGCCTTTGGGACCTTTCACTTTCACCTCATTCCCAGAAATTTCAATCGAAACTCCGGCAGGAACAGGAACGGGATTTTTACCAATTCTAGACAAGGAATAAGTAATAATTAAGAAGTAATAAATTTAAGATTTTGTTTTAATCACGATTGTGGCAATGATTTTACGGATTTCGATATTTTCAGCAATTAATTTTTCGATTTTTTGAGATGAAGCAAGCTGTAAATCTTTGGAAAGCTGAAGCCAGTAAGTTGTTTCATGAGCCGATTTCAACGCATAACGATAGAAGTTTGTGAAATCTTTTTTTGATGCAGCATAGCTTGCCTCTACAAGATTTGCTCCAATTGAAGTAGCCGAACGAATAAGTTGTTTTTGAATAATGAAACTTGCGGTTGTTTTCGGAAACTCTTCGGTAAGCCTGATAACATCTAACGCGAATTTGTAAGTTCGTTTTCTGATATCAACAATCATCTTTTTCATTTTTTTACTTATTACTTTTTATTTATTACTTCTAATAAACTTCACAAATTATTTCTCCTCCGATTCCTTTTTCTTTTGCCTCGGAATTTGTAAGAAATCCGGCACTCGTCGAGATCACTGCAATTCCTAAATCCGACAAAACCGGTTTGATTTCGTTCGCTTTCGAATAAATTCTCCGACCCGGTTTCGAAATCCGACGAAAAGCGAAGGTGCTGTCGGTTTGAAGTTCCACTTCAATTTCCGGAAATTTCTCACCCTTTGACTCACTCACTTTTTTTACGAATTCGTTTTTCTCCAAAACTTTGAGAATCGCGAGTTTCTGTTTCGAATGTGGAACCGTTACCCGCAGCTTCCGCGCGTGCTGCGCGTTGCGGATACGAGTGAGCATGTCGGCAATTGGATCGGTTGTCATAAATTAAGTAAGAATGATGAATGATGAATTAAGAAAATAATTTTTAAGATTAGATTTAAATTTTTGACATTATCGTTCATTTTCTAATTTCGAACTTCATATTTTA
>JBDRIC010000170.1:0-8782 GCA_043816245.1 Patescibacteria group bacterium | reverse complement strand
CACACCGGTAATCACGATTGTTTCGGCGATGGAGAGTGGGATTTTTTGCATGAAAAATAAAGTTAATAATAAAGTTTATCGGTAAACCTTTTTACAATCAAGTAGTTTATGAATAAACTTTTATTTTCAGCAATCGAAAATTGCGCGACGAAAATTCCCCAAAAAAACCGCGTGCTCAAACTTTTTTGTCTTAAAATTCTTCACGAGTCGCCTCGAAAGCCACTACCTGAAATTGAAAATTATTTCTCTACGAGCAGTTCTCACCACACCCATCTCACCAAAAAGAACCCCCACTTCGTGAGGAACCTTTTTGGTGCGCCCGGCAGGATTCGAACCTGCGACTTCCAGCTCCGCAAGCTGACGCTCTATCCAACTGAGCTACGGGCGCATGATAACGAGATAGTTTTGGCTGCTTGTCCGCCGACTTGTCCTCCGTAGCGAAGCGAAGGATGGAAGCTCAAGCAAAACGAGAGCGAAGGCGGAAGCTACGGGCGCGTGAAAACTTTAAAAAAGCTTGTGGATTTTAAATTAAACTTCCTCCCCCGCCAACCTTCCGCTAAAATCACGGAAGTAAAAGCTTTTCAATGAATTCTCAAAAAAATACCGCTGAAGAGATTACTCGGCGCGAGCGCGTGAAAAAGTTACGCGAGGCAGGAGTACAGCCGTACGCGGATTCGTTCAAACGCACGCACAGCCTCGCGGAAGCGCGCGATTTGGAAAATGGCAAGAAAAAAGTGATGGTCGCGGGTCGGATTATTTTTTTGCGAGAGATGGGTCGTCTCGCTTTTTTGAAACTCTCTTCACTCGCGGGCGAATATCAAATCGTGCTGCAAGACGAGAAAACCGAAGATTTCAAATTGTGGCTGAAACGTCTTGACCTCGGCGATTTCGTCGGGGCGGCAGGAGAAACTTTCACGACGAAACACGGCGAGCCGAGCCTGCTGGTCGAGAAATTGACGCTTCTCACAAAAACGCTATCCCCTCTGCCGGAGAAATTTCACGGTCTCGAAAATATTGAAAAAAAATACCGCGAGCGGCATCTCGACCTCGCGACGAATCGGGAGACGCGCGAAAGATTTTTGTTTCGTTCAAATCTCGTAAAAACGATTCGAAATTTTTTTGATGCGGAGGGGTTCATCGAAGTAGAGACTCCTGTATTGCAAGCGAAGCCGAGCGGTGCGGTCGCCACCCCGTTTCGAACTCATCACGCCGCACTTGATCTCGACTGCGTTTTACGAATCGCGCCGGAAACTTATTTGAAACGGTGCCTAGTTGGCGGCTTTGAAAAAGTTTTTGAAATGGCGCGCTGTTTTCGAAATGAGGGAATCGACCCGACACATTTGCAAGATTTCACGATGATGGAACTTTACGCCGGCTACGAGAACTATGAATATTTGATGAAATTAGCCGAAAAAATGTTTGCCGAAATCGCGAAACTACTCGGGAAGAAAGAAATCGAGTTTGGGGGCAAAAAGATTTCGCTGAAAACTCCGTTCGCGAGAATCGATCTCGTCGAAGCCGTAAAAAAATCGGTTAAAATTGATGTGGAAAAAGCGAGTGACACGGAAATTCGCGGGAAGATTCGGGAACTAAAAATCGATGTGCCGAATCTCGAAAAACTCGGTCGCGGAAGCTTGATTGATGCGATTTACAAAAAAGTTTTGCGTGAAAAGATTGTGAATCCAACTTTTGTGACGAATCATCCCGTCGAGCTCTCCCCGCTCTCGCGGCGGAGCGATTCGAATCCGAAACGAGTGGACCGCTTTCAGCTCGTAATAAATGGTTGGGAAATTATCAACGCTTTTTCGGAATTGACCGACTCGGAGGATCAGCGCGAAAGATTCGCGGAACAAGCGAAAGCGCGCGAAAGTGGCGACACGGAGGCGATGGAAAACGACGACGATTTTGTGAAAGCGCTCAGTCATGGGATGCCACCGGCGGCTGGTTGGGGCATCGGCATCGATCGGCTCGTCGCGTTGCTGACGAATTCGGAAAATTTGAAAGATGTGGTTTTGTTTCCGTTGATGAAGCCTTCAATCAATGAGTAAATTGACAATGTTCAATGTGTGATTGAGATCGATGTTTTGGTTGATTTAAAATCAAACAACCATCTTTAATTTCGCTACTTCGTGAATCTTTTGCTGAATCTTACTTTTCCATTTCTTACCAACCGCATCGAAAACCGTAAGCAAGTCATCAAAAGCGCCTTTGCCGCCAAGAAAATCCCAAAATTCTGCGCCGATCAAAAAATCATTCGGATGATCCATCAAATTTTGGTCAGTGAAGCGCGAGTATGGTTCGGGGTAATAGGGATTGTAGGGAAATGCCAAAAAAACTTGCACCGGTTTTCGCCGCCGTGCTGCCCATTCGAGCAGTTTGGCTTTTGATTTGGTGAAGACATCAATGTTTGGTTTGACGGTTTTGATTTCGAAATAAAATTCTTTGCCGCCTCGAACCATGAAAAAATCAGCAATGTTGCCGTCCTTTTGGAATTTTCCATTTTGCGAATCAGCGGTCAAAACTTCAGCAACCTCTTTTTTGATGTTCGGTTTCCGCTCGCCGTTGCGCAATTGGCGGACGATGTTTTCAATTGTGGATTTTTGATCCCGGGAAATCACGCCTCCGACTCCATAATTAGTGAAGCATTCTTTACAGTTTTTGCCAGCGATGATCTTTGCCGATTCTTCGTAAATGGACATTCCGAGTGTGGTTGCCATGGAATGAATGAAGGAATAAGCGGCAACTTTTTCGCTGTCTTGCATTAGTCGCGTGAGAAAAGGCATCGAAGCTGTCTCGCGCGCATACCTCCTCAACTTCGCCTCGATTTTTTGGTCGAGGAGTGTGGTGATTTGTTGGGCTTGGGTAGAGGTGAGCATGAGACCGAAATTACATATTTTTATCGTACCATTTCTTGATACCTTCTTCGAGAGCGTTTATCGCATCATCAAATGTTTTAAATTTTTCTTCTTCCCAAATAACCCCACCTTCATCATACGCGCGAGCAACAATTCCTCTCTTGTACTCGTTCGTGATTTCTATCGTGCCGGTCTCGATCATCCAAACAATGTTTGGATATTTTTCAGCGAGTGAATGTAGAGATTTTTTTGACAAGGAAAGATATTGTTAATAGTGATTGATTTAAGCAGAGGTGAACATCTTAATTTTCTAAGCTTGTTAAATTTTTTCTGGTTCATTTTTCTTTCATTAAAAAAATCTCCTCGCAATAAGCCCCCTTGTCCCTCTCCGTCCGATTCAAAACCGGACGCTTGAAACGCTCCGCAATCCGCATCCCCGCCTTCTCCGCAATCCGCGAATACAGATTCCACTTGTCGTTCGCCACCAGAAAAACCGAATAATCCTCTGCCAAATATTTTTTACAATTATTCAACACCGCCGCCACACCCTCCACATAACTCTCCCGCGCCGCCAACCCCTGCCCCCGAAAAAGCGGACCGATTTCGCTTTCGTCATTCCGCCCGAAACCAAACAGGTCGTAAGCGTAAGCGTGCTGTTCG
The DNA here is from genome assembly GCA_043816245.1 of Patescibacteria group bacterium. Classification (GTDB taxonomy): domain Bacteria; phylum Patescibacteriota; class Gracilibacteria; order JAHISY01; family JAHISY01; genus JAHISY01. The sequence goes on along the minus strand of JBDRIC010000170.1, from coordinate 5,267 downwards.
TGATAATCAATCAAGCCAACATAAGGCGGGGAAGAAAAAATGCCCTTGATTTTTTGCGCCTTCGCCAACCGCGCCAAACTAGGTTTGTGCTTCGTCAATCCGTCAAAAATATTCACTGTGCGTGAATCTCCCGTGAAACAAAGCTGCTCGGTAGCAGTTCGCAAATTTTCAAATTGCCCGAGGCGCTGGACAGTGTCAACTGCATAACGCTTCCACCAACTCAAGATGGAAAAAAGCGGCTTGCAAATTTTGCCGTGTTTGCGGCAGTAGTAAGTCGTTACTTGCGGCTCCTTCAGCGTCGCCAAATCAGAGTGCGAAGTCGCCCGACACGAGCGAATCGTCCGACTGAGAATAATCGTAATGACTTTTTTTACATCAACATTTTTAATTTTCTTAATTTGCTCAAACATGAAATCAATTTCACCGCGCACCATCTGCAAATACCATTTATCCAAAAATGATTTGCCTTCTTTTTGGTGCAGCCGGATGCCATACTTTTTCACCAGCGCGTTGTAAATTTTTAGGAAATCTTTTTCCTGCTCGCGCCCATATTCATACTCACTTATTTCACCATTGCGAACTTTGTATTTGAAACTTGGGGATGGAAAATGCTTCAAATTGAAATCTTTGAGTTTCGCCAAAAGCTCTGCTTCGAAATCTAAAGCGTGAGAGGTTTCAAGAAATTGTTCTAATGTCTGAGTAAGTTTTTTCAAAGTTGTTTGAACTTCATTCAAGTCATGCTGGCTGACTTTTAGGTTGGAAATCAGCGCGTTGAACGCCGAAACATCTACGCCAATCGCGTGCATGCCAAGTTCATTCGCCTGAACCAAGGTCGTGCCGCTTCCGCAAAATGGATCCAGAATAATATCTCCTTTTCGGAAAAAGGCTGATTTTTTGAAAGCATCAGTGTGACCGTCTAAAAAATATTCAACCAGCTGAGGAATAAACTTCCCTTTGTAGGGATGCAGCCGATGAACATGTTTCGTGGTTTCATATTCTTTGTATTGGTCAAAAGAAAGCGCCCAATTGAGATCGTCACCCAAACGTTTTTTCCAAGCAGATTCTCTAATCGGAAGGTTGGATTTGTAGTAATTCAGCAAGTCATGTTTGCGAATTTGCGTACTGCCATTGTGCCCGAATTTTTTTACTCTCCCGTACTGAATCAAGTAGGAAATATTGGAAGTAGTCACAAGTTTCTTCAAAAACTGCGTGGCAAATTCACTTGCTTGCGGAATGGTGAGGAGATCATTCACGTTTTTATTTTACAGATTTTTTCAACTTTTTCAGAGCTGCTAAACTGCCTCCACTACATTAATAATTGAAAATTGAACAACCTCTCTCTTCTCGGAAAAAAGTGGATTTTCCCATCTAAGAATTCGCGGGGCGACCTGCCTGCCGAACAGACAGGTTTGATTGAAAATTTGAAAAAAATCCGCGAGATCAAGGAGTGCGAATTTCACTCGCCGAAGAAATTGAAGGATTTGGAAAAAGCCGCGGAGCGAATTCGAGCAGCGGTGAAAAATGGAGAGCGAATTCTCATTGTCGGCGATTACGACGCGGATGGGGTGTGCGCAAGCGTGATTCTTTTCAAAACTCTCTCGAATCTAGGCAGCAAAGTAAGCGTGCGGCTGCCGGATCGCGCGAAGCACGGCTATGGTTTGAATGCGGAATTTGTGCGGGAAGCGAAAAAATTAGGAGTAAAATTGATCATCACTGTTGACAACGGAATCTCTGCGACGCAGGAAATCGAGCTTGCAAATTCATTCGGTATCGACGTGATCATCACCGACCACCATATTTCTCCAGATGAACTTCCGAACGCTTTCGCGATCGTGAATCCACGGCAGAGGGATTGCGAATATCCCGAGAAAAATTTGTGCGGAGCTGCGGTGGCAATGAAAATTGCTTTCGCACTTCTCGAAAACTGCGCTGTTCAAAAGCTGCCAACTGCCAACTGCCAACTGCTGAAAGACGAACTTCTCGCGCTCGCCGCGATTGGCACACTCGCGGATGTTTGCGAATTGTCGGGAGAAAATCGGATAATCGTAACGGAGGGATTGAAAAAAATTCCGCAAATCAGAAATCCGGGACTGCAAAAAATTCTCGCGAACGCGGGTCTGAATTCAAAAATTTCGAGCGAAGATGTCGGTTTCCGCATCGCTCCGCGGCTGAACGCGGCGGGAAGATTGGATTCGCCGCTGATCGCATTTCAAGCTCTCGCGAACAAAAACGGCGAGAAATTTGCGGACGGATTGGAAAAACTGAATTCGTGGCGGCAGCAGCTCACCGAAAAATTGCTCGCAGAAGTCGAGGAGCGGCTCGGTGAAATCGGCGCGGAGAGAATTTTGATCGCCGGCGGCGAGGATTTTCATCCGGGAATTATCGGGCTGGCTGCCGGTCGCCTCGCGGAAAAATATCACCGACCGACAATCGTGATGAGTCGTGCCTGCCAGCAGGCAGGCGGAGCGGACGGGAAATTCGTGGGAAGCTGCCGTAGCCCGCTGCCGGAATTCAACATCACGGAGGCGCTGCGAGATAACTCCGATTTGCTACAAAAATTCGGAGGGCACCGCGACGCGGCGGGATTCACGCTTGAACCGAAAAATCGCGCGGCATTCGAAAAAAAATGAGCGATTACGCGCGCGCAAAAATCAAAGCGGTGGAGCTGATTCCGCGGCTGGAAATTGATTCACGAGTCGAGGAGCGAAGTCTCTCGCGGGAATTTTTCGAGGAATTGCAAACCCTCGCGCCTTTCGGCGCGGGAAATCCGGAACCATTGTTTCATCTCGAGAATGTGGAGTTCGCGGAAATTCGGACAGTCGGAAATGGCGAAAAACACCTTCGCGCAAAAATTGGGAAGACGAAAATAACCGCGATTGGTTTCGGTCTCGGTGAATTCGCGGAGGAGCTCGGGAAGCGAGGGAAAGCGGATCTCGTTTTTCAGCTTTCGGAGAATGAGTGGAACGGAAATTGCGAACTGCAACTGAAGATGGTGGATTTGAGATAGCTAAACGAGGTCGACTTGTCCTCCGTAGCAGAAGTAAAGAAAATTTGAGCAGTTTTTATATTCAAATGCGCTCAAAAATTTCTTGACTTGAATCTTGATTCAAGAGATAATTTACCCTTATGAACACTTTTAAAGCGAAACCTGAAAATGAAAAAAATGTTCCCATTGGCATTGGTAATGACGAAACCGACCGTGATGAGTTAAAAGCTGTTTTAGACGAACAAGAATCTCCAGAAAAGAGTAATTATCTCGATAAACTTATCGGGGACATCAATAAATTCACATTCGTTGATTCTGTTGATGGACTGCTAGATCCTGAAAGAGAAAAGGGGATACTTAAAAACCCTTCTTTTGAGGATTTGAGAGAGATGGCCTATCAGCGAGGAGCAATTCGAACAGACACGGGAGCGTTCATGGTTACTTCAGAGATAAAGAAAAGAATGCCGAGAAAAAGTGTTATCCAAGGAGACATTACTAACGGTGATTACTTAAAATTTAAAGCAATACTAGAAAAAGAAATTCCTTTTAAAAAATTAATCCAAATAGATGGAGTTATCTGTGAGAAAGTAAAAGTAAGGGTAATCACCACCGATCAAAGGCAAGGACCTCAAATCGCTTACGGAGCAAAGAAGATTCTCTTTGAAGGAGCGAAAGAACAAGAAAATTTGCCTAACAGCGAAATTGATCTTGTTGTTTTTTATACCCCTGGTTTAAGAGAAAAACCACTAGTAATGATCGATAACGAGAAAGGCAGAACAATAATCATCGGCTCCGGATATCACGGTCAAGATTGGAAATCAATTCTTGAAATGTTGAGCTACCGAAAAAAAATGGAAAATAGGGAAAAGAAATCTCCGGAAGAAAAAGAAATTGTGAAACACATCGCCACGAGAACTTTTGTTGTTTTTGATAAAAATACCGGAAAGTTTTACAAACTTCCTTTAGAAATTTCTGGTTTGTCCGGCACTGGCAAAACGACACTCGGAGTAAGTAGTAATGGCTTAATCGATAAATTCGATAAAGAAGAATTACCCGAAGTTCCGTCACTTGATGAAATTGAAGAAGCACCCCCGGGATATTTTTCGAATCCTCCTGAAAGTTCTGACAGTCGGATTCTAGTTAGCGCTTTTACACATGCAGACGACGCAGCTATTTTGTGCGGAGATGGAACTATGGACGGTATTGTGAATGCGGCGTACGTAAAAACAGAAGGGCTAACCGATCAGGAATTATATGCTCAACCAGAAATTTATCGGGCGATGTTGCAACCCAATTCTGGAGTAATGCTAGAAAATGTGGCTGTAAATGAGGAGACTCATCAAGCTGACTTTTATAATTATACTGAGCATGACACTCAAAATGGAAGGGGCTTGGTCGGTCTCAACCAACTGGAAAATTTTGGCGGGATTAACGCTGGAAGACGGAGGATATCAATTCAATTGACGCGAAGAAATACTTTACCGGCGATATTTCGGTTTATTTCACCAGCTCAGGCCGAAGCAGCATGGACAGAAGGCGCAACCGTAAAAACATCCGCTGTATTGAGTGCGGCAGAATTAAAAAAAGGGCCTGTCCCCACCCAAGTATTCCAATACCATCCCTTCCAAGACGGAGACAGAAGCGAAGATGCGCTCACTCATTTTGAGATTGGGAAAGCTATCGATGAACAACTCAAAAACGAGGGCAAAGATCCTGTTCAAAACATAATGGCTAATACAGGTCAGATTGGTAATGGCATAAATAAATGGGACATACCGCCCGAAGTAACTACAAGAACAATAGCGGCAATTGCCAAAGGTGTAGTCAAATGGAAGCTTTACCCAGAATTAGGAGTTGAGGTGCCTGAGCACATTCCTGGAGTAGATCCAAAATATTTTAATCCAGCGGCGTGGTATAGAGAGCAAGACAGGCTGCAGGATTTATATAGCGATTGGCAGGCAATGTTTATATCGCGAAAAGAAGCTTTGTCTAAGTTTCCAAAAATCCCGCAAGAAATTAGGATTGCTCCCGGCTACGGCACGCCAACCAAAGCCATGCAGCCTTTATCAGAAAATAATGGTAACGAATAAATTTTCTTCTTATCTTTGTTCTCCCGGACCCAACATCCGACGTGATGAGACCTGCATTTCGAATCAAGGAGAAGAAGTCGAACTACTCAGCTCGGCTTCTTTTTCCTGCATTAATTCGTACCGCACAGCTTCACCAAATCCACCACGCGCGCCGAATAGCCCCACTCGTTGTCATACCACGCGAGAATTTT
>JBDRIC010000169.1:0-3471 GCA_043816245.1 Patescibacteria group bacterium | reverse complement strand
CCGGCGCGGATACAGTCGAAGCGAATGAGCGACTCGGCTTCGCGGCGGACGAGAGAACTTACGGAATTGGCGCGCAAATTCTCGCCGACCTCGGATTGACTTCGATTAAACTTCTCACGAATAATCCGAAAAAACTCACGGGAATCGAGGGCTACGGATTGAAAGTGGTGAAAAGAATCCCGCTCGAGACAAAACCAACCGCGCGAAATCGTAAGTATCTCGCGACAAAAAAGAAGAAACTCGGGCATCGATTAAAAAATGTTTGAAAACTCCAAAATCTAAGCGCCAAATTCCAAAAGGATGTTCGAATTTGGGATTTGTTTGGGGTTTGGAAATTGGAAATTGGAATTTAAATTCTTTAAATTCTCTTCATGTTTTCCAAAAAGCAACTCATGCGACGTGCAATCGAGCTTGCGGAGAAAGCCATGAACCCATCACCGAATCCGCGTGTCGGCTGCGTGATTTTGCGGAACGGTCGAATCATCGGCGAGGGATGGCACGAACGCGCGGGTGAACCGCACGCGGAAATTCTCGCGCTCCGGAAAGCCGGAAAGCAAGCGCGCGGCGGAGAACTTTTCGTAAATCTCGAACCATGCCACCGTTTCGGTCGAACCCCGCCGTGCACGCGCGCAATTTTGGAAGCAGGAGTGAAAAAAGTCGTGATCGGAATGCCTGATCAAACGAAAGCCGGCGGCGGTGCGGAATTTTTGGCGAAGAATGGAGTGGTAGTGGAAATGGGAATTTGTGAGAAAGAGTGTCGGGAGTTGAATCAAATTTGGCTGAAAAATGCCAGCGCGTTAACCTCCAAGAAATCTCAGGGACTGCCGTTCGTCGCGCTCAAACTTGCGCTTGATTCGAACGGATTGACGATTCCGGCACGCGGGAAAAAGTGGATCACCGGAAATTCCGCGAGAAGAAAAGTGATGCGGCTGCGGCGGAATTTCGACGCGATCGCGGTCGGTGTCGGCACGATTTTGAAAGACAACCCGCGGCTCACTGTCCGCGGTTTGAAAATCGAAAAGCAGCCGACTCGAATTATTTTTGATCCAAATTTACGAACGCCAAAATCAGCAAAAGTTTTGCGAAGCAGCGGAACGATTTTGGTCTCGCGGAAGCCGGTGAAATTTCCGCGCTCGCGAAATTTGGCGGTGCGGAATTTCGAACTCAAAACGATTCTCGAAAAACTTTTCCAACTCGGAATCAGTTCGATTTTTCTAGAAGGGGGCGAGACGACCGCGCGGAAATTTTTGGCGGAGAAACTCGTCGACCATGTTTTTATTTTTCAGAAAAATGCGCACGGCATTCCGAAAATTTGCGGGCGGAAACTGCCACTTCGGAAAATCAGTAAATTTGGCAACGATACGTTTTTCGAGGGAGCGCTGCGAAAATATTAATGAGAATAAAAACCCCCTAGATATCTAGGGGGTTTTATCAAATCATTGAAAATTGTTAAAGTCTCACCGCTTCTTTCATGTATTTCTCCGGAATATCGTCCACCCGCATTTTTTCCAGCGGCAGGAAGTCGAGTGGATCTTTGTGCTCCCCATTTTCAATTACTTCAAAATGCAGATGCGCGCCAGTGGTAATGTAGCCCGCTCCGCGCGTACCGGGAATTCCGCCGGAAAGTCCGATGAGATCGCCCGCCCGCACCATCTCCCCCTCTTCTACGAGAATTTTCGAGATGTGCCCGTACGAAGTAGCTAGCCCGCCAGGATGCGCGATCGTAATGTAAGAATAGCCCGTTCCGTTATCTTTTGCTTTGTAAATGATGCCCGGCGCGGCGGCAGCCACCCGTGAATTTTGCGGCAATCGGATATCGATCGCGTGATGAGGAATTCCAAAACGTTGTTGGTAGCTCGAATCCAAAAAATACGCGGTAATCCCCCGCGCGGGATTCGCTGGCCACAGCACCCGCGGAATGCGATTCGGAAAAATCACGCCGGAAAGTGTCGCGATGGATTGGTCTTCGAGCAGATTTTGGAATTCATCCTCGCCTAAATCTTGACGAAGCGTTTTGAGCTGGCTGTCAATCACGCCGAGCTGCGACTTTAATTCTTGAATTTCCGTGAGCGCCTCCGCCTGCTGACTCCGACTCTCCTCGACCAATTTTCGATATTCCGCCTCCTGTCCGCGAGTCTGCTCAAGTAATTTTTGCTTCGCCGTACGCATTTCTTCAAGTCCGTCCGTGCGATCAATAATTTCCTGTTGCAGCAGTATTAATTTTCCGCGCTGCGTGAGAAGCGCGCTTTTCACCCCTTCGTACTCTTTTTGCTTATCTTGTAAATTAAAAATCAAACTCGCGCTCACGTTTTGGAGAACATCGAGGTAAGCCTTTTTTGTTTCCACATCTGCGAGCGATTCATCGGTGAACAAAAATTTGAGAGTGGAAATCTCTCCCGTTTCCCAATCGGTGTACCGCATCGTCTCGGCATACGCGACGCGAATGAATTCATTCAGCAAATCCCACGAGCGAGCGAGCTCCACCTCGCGCATCTCCGCTAATTCTTCGAAATCAGCCAGCTCAAGCTGTACCGTTTTCGTATCTTTTTGCAGTTCCGTGAGATTCACTTTTTCACGCGCGATATTTTGGTCGAAAACTTTCAGCTGCTCGTTCAACGTATTGATCTGCGCTTCGAGCAACGGAAGTTTTTCTTCGATAATTTGCTGGGCTTGACCCTGAGAATTGAGATAGATTTTGTATTTATCGTCGATCTCGCTGCGAACGAAAAAAAGCGCGTCTACTGTCTTGCCAGCCTGTTCAAAAAGTCCGCTCCGCTGCACAGCCGCGACAGTGGCGGAGGCAGTAAAAACTAAAAAAATAAGTGCGAAAGAAAATAATTTTAGAATCTTCAAGTCTTGAATTTTAAATTTTAAAATTCTTTCTTCTACTAACTACTAACTACCAGCTACCAGCTACTAACTACCAACTACTCGGTCTTCTGAATTTTAATGATTCGCGTGCGGACGTTGTCGAGCTTCGGAATTTCGAGAATCAAAACATTCTTTTTGAAAGTCGCTCGCGCTTTTTTGGAATTCACCATTTCGGGCAAAACAATCGAGCGGCTGAACGGTCCAAAATAACATTCTTGGACGAGATATTCGTCCGACCCATCCTCCGGAATCGGCAGCAGCCGCTCCCCGTCGATGATCACCACATCTTCGGTAATCTCCACGCGCACATCATCGGGATCCACTCCCGCGAGCGGAGCAATAATAATTAGTTTGTCATTCGTTTCGCGAATGTCGACCGCGAGCTGTGCGACCTCAGAATCTTTGAAAGATTGATTCTCTGCGGGAACTTTTTTCAGCGAATCCGGCGAAACATTCACCGACCGCTTCAAGTTCGTAGCGAGGTTCCCGATGCCGATTGGTTTGGAGTCGAAGGACATATTTTTTCTTTTTTAAAACTTTCTTTGAAATAAAAAGCTTTTCTGAATTTTAGAGTTTTCAATTTTTAATTTCCAATTTTTC
>JBDRIC010000168.1:0-2832 GCA_043816245.1 Patescibacteria group bacterium | reverse complement strand
TCAGATTACAAATCTGAACCAGCGGTATGTCCACCCTTTCTACCACGCAATCAAGGTAATCCGTAAATCAGGAAAATCAAGATTCAAACAACTTGGAGACTTTAGAAATCATTATTTAAAATATACCTTGTGTTATCAATTTGATTTTGCATGGTTTGGTTTAATGTATCTGGTGCGTCTATTGAGATGTACTTCAAATCAGAAAAAGGAATATCTGTCTGGTCTGGATAATCGGTTTTTATTTTAAATGTTTGTCTGCTTAATGCCCAATAATCTCCTTTATCAACACGAATTTGAACTGTAACAGAGTTTGGGTGGACAACAAATGCTTCAATATATTCTGAGTTGGTAATTTTTTCTCCACTTTTTCTATCATCAGTCATTTCATTTAAGAAAACGGTTACCATCTGCTCAAACATCTCGCCATCTTTTTTGTTAATGGCACTATAATTCTTGGAATATATGCTTTCGATAGAATTATCTACAAATTTCCATTGATCTTTATCAACAGCGATTTCTTCATTGCCAACTTCGATTAAATAATTTGCACCAGTAGTTGTTTTACTGAAATAGAAAATTCCAGCGACAAAAAAGATGGCAATAATTGCTAAAAAAATTACCAACGGACTTTTTTTGATTTTCATAACATTTTGGTTAAAAGTTTTAAATAACGAGTTTTAATAAAAAAATATTTCCGATAACTCATTTTTATCCAAACTTTTTCAACTCCCTACCGTCTCCCTCGCAATCTCCGATTCTTTTCCGCAATCCGAATCCGCGCAAGAGCTTTCAAAAGAGCGACTTTCGCTTCTGCCACCTCCGGCTCAGACTTCGCTGCTTCGAGAGATTTCTTCGCGCGCTCGCGAGCCTCCTCCGCCCGTTTTTCATCAATTTCTTCAACCCGTTCAGCAACATCCGCGAGAACTCGGCACTCATTTTTCGGCGCAAATTCCAACACTCCCCCACCGACAAACAGCCAGTCGGTTTGATTACCCGACTTTTGGATTTTCAATTCTCCCGGCTCCAAATTCGCCACGAGCGGGCGATGATCAGCCATCGCGGTGATCTCCCCCATTTCGGTAGAAATCGTGAGAGCCTCCGCGTCGCCGGAATAAAGTTCACGCTCGGCGGAAAGAATGGTAAGTTTGAAAGTTTTTGCCACGAGTTTTAAGTTATGAAACTTCCGGAATTGACTTCAAAGCTTCGGAAATTTCCGCGAGAGAATCTTTTTTTTTCGCGTTTAATTTCGCTTTACGCGTCCGCTTCGCGACATTCGATTTGATGCGGCGCTGGGAAATCCCCGTTAAGCCGTGAAATTTTGATTGTGAGCCCATCTTGAAAAATTTAAAAGTAAAAAGTAAAAAGTAAAAAAATTGGAATCTTGTTCCACAAGATGACTTTTTGACTCGCGGATTTTAGAGTAGTTTTCTCCACTGCTCAACTCCATTTTCTAAATTTTGCACAACTTTTTTGACCTCCCCGCTTTTCGACTTTTGGCAAATGAGTAGCGCATCTTTTGTTTCGACAACAATTAAATTTTCAACTCCGACAAGCGCGACGAATTTTTTGGAATCGAGTTTCACGAAATTTCCAGTCGAATCAATCGCCAGCGAATCGTTCTCGATTAAATTTTCGTCAGCATCCGAGAGTTCGTTTCTCCGATGTTGCTCGAGGACAAGTTTCAAACTTTCCCATGTCCCGACATCGCTCCAGCCAAGCTTCGCGGGAAGAATGGCGATCTCGCGCGGCGGAACTTTTTCCATTATTCCGAAATCGATTGAAATCTTCTCGCACGCAGAATACTCTTTTTTGATAATTTTTGGCGAATTTAAATTTTTCGAAATCTTCATCAGCCGCGCGAAAGTCTTGGGAAGGTGAGCCTGAAATTTCGACAGCAAAACATCGCTCCGCCAAACATACAAACCGGTATTCCAAAAAAACTTTTTCGAGCGGTGGAATTTTTTTGCGCGGAGTAAGTCCGGTTTTTCGATAAATTTTTTCAACTCAAAGACGCGCTCCCCTCTCGATTTTTTTAATTCGCGGGAAACTTCCACCCACCCGAACTGAGTGGCGGGAAATTGCGACTCGACTTCGACAATCGCCAATTTTCCGGAGTTTGCAATTTCAGCCGCCGCGCGGATTTTGCGGGTGAATTCCGCTTCTTCGCGAATGAGATGATCGGCATACACGACTGCGAATACCCCGCCGGGATTCCTTTTCTCGAGAATCGCCGCAGCGAAACCGAGGCAAGTGGCGGTATCGCGAAAAGCCGGTTCGGAGATTACGTTTTTCGCGAGCAGCGCGGGAGCCTGTTTTTTTACAGTTTTGGAAAATTGTTCATTCGTTGCTACGAAAATATTTTTCGGTCCCGTAATTTTCCGCGCGCGGGAAACCGCAAGCTGAAAAAGAGTTTGCCGCCCGACAAGTGGCTGAAATTGTTTCGGCAGCTTTTTCCGGCTCATCGGCCACAGCCGCGTACCGACTCCGCCGGCGAGAATCAAGATTTGAATAGGCGATTTCACGCGGAAAGTTTAGCAGAATTGATAATTCTCAAATTTTTACTTTTTTTGCGCAGCAATCGCGGCAGCCAGTTCTTCAGAAGGGACTTGAGCGGCGAGATAATCCATCGTATCAAAAATTTTTACTTTTTCTATTGTAGAAAAAATTTCTGATTTCACAAGTTCCTGAAGTTTTAAAGAACTGGCAAGAACTCCCTTTGCTCTTGACCGGAATGAAGCCGTAGTCCAACAGGACGAAGGCGAAATGCAGGGAAAGGCACAGGGATGAATTGCCAGCGCACCTGATATGAACAGAATAGAAGTAAGCTTACCC
>JBDRIC010000167.1:0-2196 GCA_043816245.1 Patescibacteria group bacterium | reverse complement strand
CGGCGAAAGATTTTCTCGCGAATGGTTTAGAATCTGCGATGAATCAATTTAATTAAAAAAGAAATTGCGAATTTAAATTCGATACTTTAAAATCCCCACACTTTTTAGGCTGCTTTGGCATTCGGCGTTCGAAATTCGACGGCGGTGCGAAAGCTGCATTCCTAACCCCTCTTCAAATGAAACGCGAAGCTAAAAAAGAGGTCTTCAATGACCACGGCAGACATCCGAAAGACACTGGTAGTCCAGAAGTGCAGGTGGCTATCATCACTCACCGCATCAATCAGCTCACTGGTCACCTCAAAACTCACAAAAAAGACGAGCACTCGCGGAGAGGTCTGCTGATGCTCGTGGGCAAACGGAGGAAGCTGCTGAATTATCTCAAAACGAAAAAAAAGAAAGTCTATGAGGAGATTGTGAAGAAGCTCGGTTTGCGGAAATAATCGAGCAAATTTTTGTTCGCGGAAAGCTTCATTTATTAGCTTTTCTCGCATAAAATTAAGTAAATTATCATTTAAAATCTTTTTAATTTGGCTGAAGAAAATAATCAAAACGAGGAAAATATTTCCGAAGAAAACACCCAACCCGAAGAAAACTTGGGAGAAGATTCTCCCGAAAAATCTGAAGGTTCCGAGAATTCCGACAATGAGAAAAACGGAATCCAAGCTCCGGACGATGGGGTTCCCACGCGGAATGTGGAGGAGGAAATGCAAAAAAGCTACCTCGATTACGCAATGAGCGTGATCGTGTCGCGCGCGCTGCCGGATGTGCGGGATGGGCTGAAGCCGGTGCATCGCCGGATTCTTTTCGTGATGCACGAGATGGGATTACGTCCAAGTGCTAAATTCAAAAAGTCGGCAAATGTCGTCGGTGAAGTTTTGGGTAAATATCATCCTCACGGAGATGCTTCGGTTTACGGCGCGATGGTTCGGATGGCGCAAGATTTCGCGATGCGCTACCAGCTCGTCAATGGGCAGGGCAATTTCGGTTCAATCGACGGCGACTCTCCGGCGGCTTATCGGTACACCGAAGCCAAGATGCAGAAAATTACGGAGGAATTGCTCGCCGACATCGACAAAGAAACCGTCGACTGGAGGGATAATTACGATGCCAGCCGAAAAGAACCGTCGGTTTTGCCGACGCGTTTGCCGGTTTTACTTTTAAATGGAACAGTCGGAATCGCCGTCGGAATGGCGACAAACATTCCACCGCACAATCTCGACGAATTGATCGACGGCACGATTCACATAATCGACAATCCTGACTGCGAAATCAACGATTTGATGGAGTTTATCAAGGGTCCGGACTTTCCGACTGGAGGAATTATTTATAACAAAAAGGCAGTTTTTGAAGCTTATTCTACGGGCAAAGGTAGCATTCCTTGCCGCGGAGTGGCGAAAATCGAGGAAGGTCGTACAGGCAAGCCCAATATTATTATTACGGAAATCCCCTACCAGGTGAACAAAGCCAATCTCGTAATCAAGATCGCCGATTTAGTGAAAAATAAAAAGCTAGTGGGAATCACAGACATCCGTGATGAGTCGAATCGCAAAGGAATTCGCGTGGTGGTGGAACTGAAAAAGGACAGCTATCCGAACAAGATTTTGAACCAACTTTACAAACTCACCGAGCTACAAGGTAATTTCAATGTGAACATGATCGCGCTCACCGAGCGCGGTTTGCAACCGCATCTTTTGAATTTGAAGCAAGTTTTGGAACATTTCATCGAACATCGAATTGAAGTGGTCACGCGGCGGACGGAGTTTGAATTGAGAGTGGCGAAAGACCGTGCGCACATTTTGGAAGGGCTGAAGCTCGCACTCGACAATATCGATGCCGTCATCACGACGATTCGAAAATCGAAAACGAAAGAAGAAGCCCACGCGGCTTTGCTGAAGAAATTCAAACTTTCGGATGCGCAAGCGAAAGCGATTTTGGAAATGCGGCTGCAAGCACTCGCGGGATTGGAGCGGCAGAAGATTGAGAATGAATTGAAGGAGAAATATAAATTGATTAAATACCTCGAAGATTTACTGGCTAGCAAAACAAGATTGATGGGAGTAATCAAAACCGAGCTCGCGGAGATTAAAGAAAAATATGCGGACGAGCGGCGGACGAAAGTCTTAGCTCGCGGAATCGGAGAATTCAGCGCGAAAGATACGATTCCGAATGAAGAGATGATCGTGATGTTGACGACGG
>JBDRIC010000166.1:0-5141 GCA_043816245.1 Patescibacteria group bacterium | reverse complement strand
TGTTTTTGATAATCGACGCGCTGAAACGAAGCCTCGCGAAATACATCCACGTCGTCATTCCTCATTTCGGCTACGCACGACAGGACAAAATTACCGATCCGCGTGAACCGATTTCTGCGAAACTCGTGGCCAATTTGATCGAATGCGCGGGCGCGAAACACATCATCACGCTCGACCTACACTCCGATCAGACGCAAGCTTTTTTCGAAAAACCGGTCGATAACCTCACCGCCCAAAAACTTTTTCTCGATTATTTTGAGAAGAAAAAATTGAAGAATGTGGTGGTCGTTTCGCCAGACGCGGGCGGTGCAAAAAAAGCCGAGAAGTTCGCGAAACTTTTGAACACCGACCTCGCAATCCTCCACAAATCACGACCTGCTCACAATCGCGCCGAAATCCAAAAAGTCGTCGGCGAGGTGAAAAATAAAGCCGCGATCCTTTTTGATGATCTCGTCGACACCGCTGGCTCAGTCGCGGCAGCGGCAGAGGCTTTGCGAAAAAATGGAGCGACAAAAATTTTCCTCGCCGCCACTCACGCGGTTTTGAGTGGGGACGCAAAGCAAAAATTAGCGGCGGCAAAATTCGAGGAAATTATTTTCACCGATTCGATTTCCCAAAATTTCGGAAAATTAGAAAATGTAAAAGTCTTGTCAATCGCCGAACTCTTGGCCAAAACAATTCGCGGCGTCCACGAGAGTCGATCGGTCTCGAAATTTTGGGAGACTCACAAATAGTTCAGGAAGTAGAGAGCATACAACATGGAATCGCCTTTTCTGTATGCTGCTATGCTTTATGCTGAATACTCGAGATAACCCTTCTCCTCACACTCTTTTAAATCTTTTTCAAAGACTTTTGAGATTGGAATTGAATTTTCGGCGTGCAGTTTTTCGAGACGGGAAATTTCGGGGGCGAACATTTTTTCGAATTCCGAAAAAGATTTTTTTTGAACTACTGCCGCAAGCGCGAGCCAGTAAAAAACTTGCGAGCTCTCAAGCACAAAATCTTTTTTAAAATCATCGGAGTGACGGTGGCTACCATCGACGACGCCGGCAAGTTCGGTGAATTCTTCCTCTGCTCTTTTTCGGAAAAATTCGGCATTTTCTTTGCGGAGAATTTTGGCAGTACCAGAATCGGGGAAATCACCGTCTCGTAATTTTTCGAAAACACCGAAAAGTTTTTGGGCGAGATTTCTTTCGGTATCTTTCATCCTGTAATTCCGCAAACATGAGTTAATGCAAATTCGATATCATTAATTAATTCTTGTAATTCATCTTTTTCCGTTTTATCACTTTCCAACCTCACAGTTAAGTCAGATCCCGAATCAATTCCAAAAGCGAGAACATCAATCGCACTTCTGACTCTTTCTCTATTTCCATCAACTTCAAAAAAAACTTTCACGTCTCTGAATTCATCTCCAATAATAACTTCAGCGACTCCACGAGAAACTCTCGTGTAAACACCTTCCGGTGCTATTTCGCTGATTTTTCTTTCAACAGAAGACATTTCATTTATTTTATCTTTTTAAAAAAACAACTTCGCTCGCCAGTATGGCAAGCCTTCAAATTTGAATCATGTTGAACTTTGATAATCACTGAATCATCATCGCAGTCAGCGAGAATCTCGATGACGCGCAAAACATTCCCGCTCGTCTCGCCTTTTTTCCATAATTTTTGGCGAGAACGGGAAAAAAAATGAACTTCGCTCGTTTCGCGAGTTTTTTGGAAAGCCTCCTCATTTTGAAACGCCAACATCAAAATCTCACCAGTTTCAGAATCCTGAATCACCGCGGGTATCAACCCGCCCATCTTTTCGAAATCAAGAGAAGTTTCGGTCACGCGGTAATTCTAACTGCCACGCCGTTTTCCGCCAAAAACTTTTTGATCGCAACAATCGAGCTTTCTTTGAAATGGAAAATCGATGCCGCAAGCGCCGCTTCCGCATCCGTCTTTTGAAATACTTCGAGAAAATCCTCCGCGCTCCCCGCCCCCCCGCTCGCAATGATCGGAATTTTCACTGCTTCGGAAACTGCGCGCGTGAGCAGAATGTCGAAACCTTTTTTGGTGCCGTCCGCATCCATCGATGTGAGAAGTATCTCGCCCGCTCCCAATTTTTCTCCGCGAACCGCCCACTCGACTGCATTCATTTTTGAATCCTTTCTCCCTCCGTGAGTAAAAACATGCCACCGATTTTCTGCGACCGCCTTCGCGTCGATCGCAAGAATCAAATTTTGCGAGCCAATCGCCTCCGCGATTTCGGAAATCAAATTTGGATTTTCCACCGCTGCCGAGTTGACGGAAACTTTGTCCGCGCCCGCCGCGAGAATTTTTTTTGCATCGGAAACCGAGCGAATTCCACCGCCGACCGCGAACGGTATGAAAACTTGATTCGCGACTTTTTCCACCATCTCGTAAACCGTCTCGCGCGAATCGGAGGAAGCGGTGATATCGAGAAAACAGAGCTCATCCGCGCCCTCGGAATCGTAAAATTTCGCGAGTTCGACGGGATCTCCCGCATCGCGGAGATTGAGAAATTTTTCGCCTTTCACCACTCGCCCGCCATCCACATCGAGGCACGGGATAATTCGTTTCGTCAGCACACGAAAATTTTAACAGAAAGCAGGCTTGATTTTCAGAACTTTCCGAGTAAAATGCTCATCTTTCTTTTAGCTTTTTTGATGTCTGAAAAGTTCACCGAACTCTTACTGCGCCGCTGCAACAACCCGCCTCGAAATTGGGGTGGCAAAGCTTTGAGTAAAACTATTTCGACAACAGTGCTAAGGAAAGCAGCAGAAGAAACAAAAAAGATAGAAGAAGTAGAGAAAGAGAGAAAAAAGGTAGAAGAAACAATAAAACAAATTCGGAAACTATTTGAGCGCGAAGATCGTTGAGCAGCAGCCGAACTGCTAAAATACTTCCGTGAATCTCCAGAAACTCCGTAGCGGAATTAACACGCTCGACATCGAGCTTTTGCGAATTCTCGCGCGGCGCCAAAACCTCGCGACTGAAGTTGCCGCAAGCAAAATTCGTGAAGGGAAACCCATCCGCGATGCCAAGCGCGAAAAAGAATTGATCGCGAAACTACAGCAGGAGGGCGAAAAGTTGGGAATCGCGAAAAAAGATGTGGATAAAATTTGGAAGGTGCTGATGGGAGTCTCGCGCGGAAGCCAAAAAAGTTTTTTTTTGCTCGCCGAAAAACTCTCCCCAAAAAAATTAAAATATCGCGAAAAGAAAATTAAAACTAATCTTGATTTGTTGGGAATTTTCGCGCGATTGAAACAGAATTTCGAAACTTGTTTTTTGCTCGAATCGCTCGGAAATTACGACGATTTTTCGCGAAAAAGTTATCTCGGCTTCTCGCCGCACGCGGTGATTCGGGGCGAGCCGGGGAAGCTCGCCGTGAACGAAAAAGTTTTTGCCACACCGAATCCTTTCGAGGCATTGAAACTTTTTTTGCCGAAACTGCCGAAAGGAAAAGGGTTCCGCGGCGGACTGTTTGGATATTTGAATTATGAGGCGACTCGCTATTTCGAGCCAAGCGTGAAATTTGGAAAGCATCCCGACTTCCCCGATTTCGAGTTCGGTTTGTATTTCGACGGTTTAATTTTTGATAGAAAAAATGGAGAGCTGAGATATTTTTATTTGAGCGAAGATCGCAGCCGACTGCTCGAACAGATTTTGAAACAACCGCTCCGTCGCGGGAAAAAATTCGCAGCGCGAGCAAGCGGGACGAACCGCAGCCAAAAAGATTTCGAAGCAGCGGTAGCGGAAGGCAAAAAAGAAATTTTCGCAGGCAACACTTTTCAGTTTGTGATTAGTCGCAAATACTTTTTTGATTTGGCGGGAGATCGTCTGAAATTTTACGAAAAGCTGCGCGAGGTAAACCCCTCCCCTCACATGTTTTTTCTGCAATTCGGAAGCGGGCTTGCCCTTCGTAGCTCGCAACGAAGTGAAGAGCGAAGAAGGGAATTAATTGGCAGTTCTCCAGAACTAATCGTGCGAGTGGAAAACAGACGAGTGGAAAATTACCCGCTCGCCGGCACGCGCAAAATTACGGGAGATGCGAAAGTCGATGAGAAGCTCGCGAAAGAGTTATTGAATGATGAAAAAGAAAAAGCGGAGCACATGATGCTCGTCGATCTCGCGCGGAATGATGTCGGCAAAGTTTGCGAATTCGGCAGCGTGAAAGTGCGAAAATTAATGGTGATCAAAAAATTCTCGCACGTGCAGCACATCGCGAGCGAGGTGGTAGGGAAATTACGAAAAGACAAAAATGCCTTTGACGCGCTCGCGGCGCAAATGCCGATGGGCACGGTCTCCGGCGCACCGAAAATTGAAACGATGAAAATAATTCAGCGACTCGAACCCGATGCGCGCGGACCCTACGCCGGCGCGGTAGGATTTTTCAGCTTAACGGGCGACTGCGTTTTGGCGGTAAATTTGCGGAGTCTCTTCGCGGCAAACGGAAAAGCAACCGTGCAAGCCGGCGCAGGCGTAGTGGCGGATTCCGTTCCGCGGAATGAATTCAAGGAGGTAGAGAAAAAAGTGCGGGGGGTGATTACGGCGTTGGAGGAAGCGAGCAGTTAAGGTGGCTTGTCCGCCGAAGCATGAAAGGCGAAGGCGGAAGAAAAAAGTGCGGGGGGTGATTACGGCGTTGGAGGAAGCGAGTGCGTGAGAAAGAATCAAGAAAAACCCTTTTCATCTTGGGTTTTGATTTCACGCAATCCTGCCAATCATTCAATCAAGCGAATTATCGAAGATCCTGAACTGGTCGAACGGATGGTTCAGATGATTTAGATTAAATTGGATTTTTGTAAAATTTAAATATATAAATTCTCTGAATTATTTTTATCATTTCCCCAGTTTTGGGGATTCAAAAAAATGTAATCGCGAATGCGGTTCAATTCATTTTCATCGTGAATGATGTGGTCGTAGAAATTTTTTTGCCATGCAAAATATTTGCAATCATTTTTGTCTGCCCATTTTTTGGTCGCGCCTTTGAAATGATTGATAATTGATGAAATTGATTTTTTGGGTAATTGTTGGAATTTTCTGATTGTATTCGGTTTGTCGTTATTATTCGTAGAAACACGCCATTGGCGTGTTTCTACGGCGCGGTTTGTTTCAACCGCGCCATAATTATTT
>JBDRIC010000165.1:0-4276 GCA_043816245.1 Patescibacteria group bacterium | reverse complement strand
CATCTTGTTTCTTTTTTGTAATACATTCAAATTGAACTATGTTGTCACAAAACTTTGGCAAATTTTCATGCATAACTCTAGTTGCTATCGCAGTAGCTTTTTCATCTTTTGTTTCATAATAATTCTCACGATTTTGATTGAATCCCGAGAAATAGGTAAAGAATCCTTTAAAAACACCCAATGCTTTCTGGATTTTCTCATCATTTTTATATCTATTTCTAATAACTTCTAAAATATCTTGACACATAAGCGTATTAAATCCTTTGGCTTCGCTACTACCCTTTTTCCACTTTAGATTTGGGTATTGTTTTTTTAACTCTTCCTCACCAACCGAATAAGCTTCTCCTATTTTATTTCGTAATTTTTTTTCTTTTTTATCATCCTTTTTTTGCTTGTAAGCTTCTAAGTATTCAGAAAAATCAATTTCTTTTGTTTTTTGAGACTCTAAACTATTCGTTATAAATTCTTCATGAATGCCATCAATAATAGGTTTTAAGGTTTGGTAAGCATTTTCTATATCTTGATCTTTCATAAAAGTCTGCAATCCTTGATCATACTCCAAATGGTTCTTCATATTTTTTAAAGTCTCCCCCACAGGTTTCAACTCAAACCGTAAAGTTTTTGAAAGCTCGTAAAGATTTGTGAAGTCGGAAAAACTCGAAGATGCTTGATTCATAAACTAAAAATTAAATTGGCAGCGAATTTTAACATTTTCGCCCAAAAACGAAAATAGCAAAAAATAGATTAAAATCAAGATGATGTTCGCCAGCAAAAATTCAATCTCGCGCCATCGTGAAAAACTCGCGAAACTCCATACGAAGATTTATCGAAAAACTGATTTCTTCCCTGGTCAACGGGAAGGCGAGGAAGTGCAGCTCTGCATTCGCACGCATTGGCTGCGTGAAGTGCAAATTTTGGGACAATTTTTATTGCTTGCAGTCGCAGCTCCCGGTGGAATTTTTTATTTGATTTCTTCGGTTGATTTCCCTTCTCTCGCGAGATTAATTCTAAACTTGCTTTTGATTTTTTATTTTCTCTTCGCATGGTTGCTTACTTTCATTGAATTTATCAAAAGCGAAATGACGCTTCTTGTGGCTACAAATGAACGGATTGTGGACATTACTCGCACCAGCCTTTTTGATCGTCAAATGTCAGAAACAAGTCTCGACAGAATTCAGGAGGCAAGTGGATTCACCCATGGAATTTTGAGCGCTCTCCTCGATGTCGGCAAACTAGAAATCCTGACTGCCGGCAGTGAGTCCCCGCTCGTAATGCGTTTTGTGAAATCGCCGCAGCTTACCGCCCGTAAAATTTTGGATATTCAAAAAAATAGTCAACAGCGAAGACGCGTGAGCGATTTTGGAAAACGAGAAGGAGATCAATTTAAAGCGCGAAAAGGCGAGAATCTTTCTCAAGAAGAACTCAAAAAAATGCGCGGCGGCGGGGCGGCGAATAATTTGCAAAAACGCAAACCGGAAAAATCAGTGTAGAATCATCGCTTATGAAAATTGTTTTTACCGGTGGTGGGACCAGCGGTCATGTAATCCCGAATCTCGCAGTAATCGAGGAACTGCGGAAACTTGCGGGGCACGCGCAGATTTTTTATATCGGCTCGCGAGAAGGACCGGAAAGAAAACTCGCGCAAGCGGCGGACGTGGAATTTCACGGAATTCAAACCGGAAAGCTGCGGCGGTATCTCTCGCTGCAAAATGCAGTAGATGCGGTGAAGGTGCCGATTGGAATCACGCAAGCAATCCACCGGCTGCTGAAAATCAAACCGGATGTGGTTTTTTCGAAAGGCGGTTTCGTGAGTGTTCCAGTCGCGATCGCAGCGGGAATTTTACGAGTGCCGCTCGTCGTCCACGAATCCGATTTTTCTCCCGGTCTCGCCACGCGGCTTGCCGCTCGCTTCGCGAAAAAAATTTGCTTGAGCTTCCCTACCACCCATCCCGGTCACAAAATTCAAATCACTGGAAATCCGGTGCGAGCTGTCGGATCAGCTGAACGCGGACGAGAATTTTTGAAGTTTAAAAAAGAACAACCAATCGTGCTCGTCGCAGGAGGAAGCAGCGGCGCCCTTTTTTTGAATCTCTTGATGGAGAAAAGCATTTTCGAATTAGAAAAAAAAGTAAACGTGGTGTGGCTGTGCGGAAAAGATAAGAAACCAAACTGCCAACTGCAACCTGCCCTCCGTAGCTTCAGCGAAGGAGGGACTGCCAACTGCCAACTCTTTGAATATCTCGACGCGGAATACTTAGATGTTTTGGCTGCGAGCGACCTCGTGGTTTCGCGGGCCGGCGCGAATGCACTTTTCGAAATTGCGGCTGCCGGCAAGCCGAGCGTTTTGATTCCATTGCCTGCAGAACTCTCGCGAGGGGATCAAATCGAAAACGCGCGCTTCTTCGAACTAGCGGGGGCGAGCGTGGTGCTACCGCAAGAAAAAGCTAAACCTCGCGATTTCACAAAACTAATCATTTGGATGATTTCGAATCCGGAGCGGTTGAAAAAAGTGGCAGATGCCGCCGCGAAACTTGCGCCAGTCAATGCTGCTGAGAAGATTGCTAGAATTATCCTCGATGTGGCGAAAGAATAATTTTCCCGAGAAACTTGCGTGGTGGATTTGCGCGATTCTCCTCGCGCTTCTTCCTTTTCATGCATTTCTTTTCACGTGGTTTCATTCTTTTTTTTGGCAGGAAGATTTTGTAATTTTTTTTCAAGCGTGGAAAGAAATTTTGGTGGGAATTTTGTGCTTCCTCGCTCTCGTGAAACTTTTTGCAACTCGTGAATTGCCGCGTGAAAAGAGTTTTTGGCTCGCCGGAATCTTTGTGTCGCTCGCGATTTTTTATGGAATTTTCGGCAATAACGAATTCTCGCAGCGAATCCTCGGCTTGCGAACCGCCACTCTTTTTCTCGGAATTTTCCTCGCAGTGAAATTTTTCGATTTTGACGAACGAGCGATTGAGCGCTTAAAAAAAATTGTTTTGTTCGCAAGCGGGCTTGTGATTCTCTTCGCGCTCGCGCAGAAATTTTTGTTGCCTGCAGATTTTTTGAAACATTTCGGTTATTCGGAAAACATTTCGAGCTGGCTGCCCGGCGGCAACCTCCCGATCTTTCACACCGTTGGCGATTCGGAAACGATCCGATTGCAATCAACTTTCGCAGGACCGAATCAGCTCGCCGCATTTTTGATCGTAATCCTTCCGCTCGCGGCAGCGGGATTTTTTCGCTGGAAAAATTTTTGGCGGTGGCTCGCGGCGGGAATTTTTTGCGGTGGAATTTTCGTTTTAATTTTCACTTTTTCGAGAAGCGCGTGGCTCGGCTTCGCGGCGATTTTTTTGATTTTCGCAATTCGTGGATGGCGAAAGGACATTCCTAAAAAGCTGAAACGCAAATTTCTTTTTGGCGGAGCAATCGGAATTCTCGCACTCGGAATTTTTGGGATTGCGAGTCTGAATTCACGGGAAATTCTCGCTCGTGAAGCATCCACCTCTGCGCACCTCGAAAGAAGCATCGCGGCTGCAAAACTTGTTTTGCAAAATCCGCTCGGAATCGGACTCGGAAAATCGGCGGGCGTCTCACAGCGTTTCGGCGAGGAGATCACGCCGGAAAATACTTTTCTCGGCGTAGCACTCGAAACGGGCTGGCTCGGCGGGATATTATTTTTAATTTTTTTAATCTCCCTCCTCGCTGAATTGCGGAGGAAAAATTCCGAACTTTTTTATTCACTTCTTGGAATCACAATCATCGCGCTTTTTCTTCATCCACTGGAAGATACGCCAACTGCACTCACGCTTTTTTTGCTAATCGGTAGTCGCAGCTCGAAAAAAGTCGAGGAAAGTTAGTCTCGAAAAAATCAGAAGGATGCTCTGGATCGAAAGTGCCCACTTTCGGCAAAATTGGAACACTATTCCTGATTTGTTCGGGATATTCTCCCATCAATTCTCTCGCTCTCGCAACATCGGCAACCCAAAACACCACTGTCGCATTCTCTGAAAAACTATCCACGTACTCTTTGATTAGCTTATCAATTTCGCCAAAATCGCCTTCATTCAAACGCAGACCTGAAAGAATATTACCCACCCCCGAGCGAACTACCTTTATTGCGTCCTCTTCGTCATTGGTGGGGAAAATTTTTTCAGGCAAGATTCCCAAACTTATTAATTCGAGCCGTATTGTTTTTACAAAATCAATTTCTGCGTCAAATAATAAAATTTTTGTAAAGTCCGGTTCCTTGTTGTTCATAATTGTAAATAAAATTGATTAGACTTTTACAAAA
>JBDRIC010000164.1:0-11389 GCA_043816245.1 Patescibacteria group bacterium | reverse complement strand
AATTCTCCTCGCGGAATTTGGGAGCTTTCGGCTCTCGGAAAAAAAGCCGTTGAGAAAATAATCAAGAATGAAGATATTTCTGACTTACTGAAATCACCTGCTGGTGAAAATTTTGACGAAGAGAGCGAAAAACCATCTTTGGAGATCGAAGAAGAGACAAATAAATCTCAACACGAATTAGAAATTTTGCGCAGCATTGAATGGATTCAATTCGAACGACTTTGCGCAAAACTTTTTGAAATTAGCGGATTTGAAAATGTCAAAAAAACGCAAAATGGTGCTGATGGTGGAATTGATGGATTCGGAGATTTAGTTTTTGGACTTATAAAATTTCGCGTCGCTTTTCAAGCAAAAAAATATAAAGAAGGAAACCCTATTGGATCAGCAGAAATTCAAAAATTAGCTGGATCGAAACAACAATTTCAAGCAGAAAAAGCCGTTTTTATCACGACTTCTCATTTTTCTTCAAGTGCAAAAAAATCTGCCGACAAACTCGATGTCGAACTGATTGATGGCGAAAAAATTTTAGAAATTCTAAAAGAAAAAGAAATCGGTTTTCGTAAAAAAATAAGTTTCGATTTTTCAATCGATGAAAGCTTCTTTAAAAATTTATAAAATTAAAATTTATTTAAAAATTACAAATTTTAAAAATTAATTCTTGAAAGTAAAAATCTTCCGTCTCGACAAAACCCTCCCTCTCCCGATTTATGAAACGGACGGAGCGGTGGGTTTTGATTTACTTGCGCGGGAAACAGTGGAAATTCTAGCGGGCGAAATTCGACTAATTCCTTCAAATGTAATCGTCGAAACCCCGCCGGGTTTTGCGCTGTTGATAACTTCACGATCTTCGACTCCGCGCAAAAAGGGACTCACCCAGCCGCACGGTCTCGGCGTGATCGATCAAGATTATTGCGGCAGCGAGGATGAAATTAAAATTCAAGTGCTGAATTTCACAGACGAAGCGGTGAAAATCGAGCGCGGAGAAAAAATTGCGCAAGGTCTCTTCGTCCGATGCGAGCGCGCAGAGTTTGAGGAGATTGAAAAAATCGAGAACACAACACGCGGCGGTTTCGGCTCGACAGACATTCAATGAATCAATTGACAATGTGCAATTGCTCTTAATTAAAAGTAATTACACATTTTTCATTGCACATTGAAAATTGAGTTTAGCCGCGCGCCAAAACCAGTCCCCACACTTCCCCCACTCCCGCTTTTTTGAGAACTTTCGCGCACTCGACGAGCGTCGAACCCGTCGAAGAAATGTCGTCCACGAGAATCACGGTTTTGTCCACCACGGAGAATTTCGGAGAAACTTCGAACGCGTTTTTTAAATTTTGCAATCTTTCTGCGCGATTTAATTTCGCCTGCTGCGGCGTATTTTTCGAACGAACGAGTAGATTCTCGAGCGGAAGACTGAGATTCGCAGAAACTTTTTGGGCGAGCAGTTCGGCTTGATTGAATCCCCGCCACTTCAATCTTTTTTTGTGCAGCGGGACGAAACTCACCACCCGCTCGTTTGTGTAATTTTTTGAGGAAATCGACCGCGCGAGAATCGCCGCGAGATTGTCGGCAAGATTCTCGGAAAATTTGTATTTCAAAGTTTTGACCGCCCTCGCGAGTTCGGGATTTTTTTCGTAACTCGCCGCCACTCGAATTCCCGCGAGCGGAGATTCGCAACGGTCGCAAACTTTCCCGCCAAAATTTTCCCGCCAGCAAACCGGGCAAAATTGTTTTTCGTTAAGCTGAATTTTCCGCACGCAATTCCCGCAAAACCACTCCCCTTCCTCGCCGCAGCCGACGCAGCGAACTGGGAAAATTATTTCGAGGAGAGAGTTTTTAAATTTTGAGAACACGGGAGAAGTTTACAAAAAAACGAAAAATGTACCTTTATAATTATGCGCAACATTACTCAAGCGAAACTTTATTAAAATATCCAACCCCAAAGCCTTTGGAAGAAATTCAACTTCTTTATACAGCTTGATTGACCTATCGTTTTGATCCACCAATTTGATTGCGAAGATTCTAATCCTTCGCAACATTCTTCAAATTGTGAAAAAAATATTTCTCCTTCTTTTCGGCATACAAATTCCCCTCTATGCTTCGCACCACATTTTCCCTCATAAAATTCTCTTGCATCACATTTATTGTTCTCATTAAATATACAAAACGAGTAATACACATTATTTTCATCTTGACTATATTCAAATATGTACCCTTGGTGTTCGCAATATGCTGGAATGGGATTCATGGCAGCATATACACCAACTGCTAGAAACACAAACACCACTAAAGAGATTAATATTTTCTGCATAAAAATAAATAAAACATCAAAATATTATCATAACTTTGACCTAATCATTTGTAAGCTTGTACTAGGATGAGTATTGAGATTTGAAAATTGGAAATTTAACCAACTAATTTATTCCACCATTCTCCGAAACAAAATCTGGCGAAGGCTGGTGGGTCCGAGAGGAGTCGAACCTCTGACCTCATCCACGTCAAGGATGCGCTCTAACCAACTGAGCTACGAACCCGTGATTTCAAATTTTATCTTTGTTCGGAACCTCTGACCTTCCCGATGGACATCGGGACGCTCTAACCAACTGAGCTAAGAACCCGGGATGGAGAATGGAAAATGGAGAATGGAAGGTGGATAAATCTATTTCTACCTTCTACTTTCTACATTCTATATTTTGGCAGGGTCAAGGGGAATCGAACCCCTATTACCAGGATGAGAACCTGGCGTCCTAACCGTTAGACGATGACCCCGTGGGAGTTGATAACCTGTAGTTTATAGTTAGCAAAAAATACCAACTACTGACTATAATCTGCTAACTGCTAACTTTCAAAGAGCCGGCAAATTTTACTTTCTATTCTGCCAACTGCCAACTATTTACTGCCTACTGAATACATTTCCCGCGAACTCTGCCTCCTCTCCCAATTCTTCTTCAATTCGAAGCAGTTGATTATATTTGCAAATCCGATCGGTACGACAAAGACTGCCTGTTTTGATTTGCCCGGCAGCCACCCCGACCGCGAAATCGGCAATCGTCGTGTCTTCCGTTTCTCCTGAACGGTGAGAAATTATTGCAGTGTAGCCCGAATTTTGCGCGAACCGAACCGCTTCAATCGTTTCCGAAACCGTGCCGATTTGATTCAATTTCACGAGAATCGAATTTGCAACGCCCTTCTCAACCCCCTCGCGCAATCGCACCGGATTCGTCACGAAAATGTCGTCGCCGACAATTTGGATTTTGGAATCCAGCCGTTTCGTCAACTCCCGCCAACCGTGCCAGTCATCCTCCGCGAGACCGTCTTCGATCGAAACGATTGGATATTTGGAAATTAAGTTGTCGTAAAAAGTGATCATATTATCAGAATTCATCACATCCTTGCTGAATTCATCTCTTTTGATTTTATAAACCCCATTTTCGAAAAATTCGGAAGCCGCCGCATCAAGCGCGATTTTCACGCGATCGGAATATCCCGCCGCGCCAATCGCCTCGACAATCGCGTCGAGAGCCTCCTCTGTTTTTTGGAAATTTGGGGCGAAGCCCCCCTCGTCGCCGACATTCGTGGACATTTTTAATTTTTTGAGAATCTTTTTCAGCGCGGCAAAAATCTCCGCACCCGCCCGCAGCGCCTCGCGGAAATTCGGAAAGTCGACCGGCACGATCATAAATTCTTGAATGTCGATGCCGTTGTCCGCATGCTGCCCGCCGTTGAGAATATTCATCATCGGCGTCGGCAGCAGCCATCTCCCTCGTCCTGAGTTTATCGAAGGGTCATCTTTTTTAATTTTCGAAATTTCTGCAACTTCTGCGACCTCCGCGAGAAAACCGAAGTGCTCGAAAAGCGGAATTTTTTTGTGCAACGCTGCCGCTTTCGCGTTCGCGAGTGAGACCCCGAGGATAGCGTTCGCACCGAGATTAGATTTATTCGGCGAACCGTCAAGTTCGATCATTCTCGAATCCAGCCCCTGCTGATCGAGAGAATCGAATCCCCGCAGCTCTCTCGCAAGAGCGGAATTCACATTTTCCACCGCCTGTAGTACGCCCTTTCCGCCGAATCTTTCACCCCCATCGCGAAGTTCCACCGCTTCGTGGATTCCGGTCGACGCTCCGGATGGAACCGCCGCTCGCGAACACTCCCCGCCTTCGAGAGTCATTTCGACTTCGACAGTTGGATTCCCCCGCGAGTCGAGAATCTCCCGCGCGTAGATTTTTTGAATTTTGGACATTGGAATAATTTTTAAATTTTATAATTTTGTAATTTTTGAAATAAACCCTAAATCTAAATTTTTAAAAATTAAAAATTATTTTCCGAATTTTAACACGCGCAGTGGTAAAATGACTCAAATGGAACGCGTAGTAATAAAGATCGGCACGAATCTCCTCACCCGCGAGGACGGCAGCCTCAACACTGATTTTATTGAAAAAATCGCGCGCGAGGTGAAAAAGCTTTTCATAAACAAAAAAGAGGTGCTGCTCGTCACGAGCGGAGCAGTGGCGGCGGGGCGGGGGGAATTGAAAATCGAGCGGGCGGATAGCGAGACTCTCCACGAAAAGCAAGCTCTCGCGGCGGTGGGACAGAGTAATTTGATGCAGAAATATTACAAAGCCTTCACGCTGGGGTACGGGATCACGATCGCGCAGATTTTGCTGACACCGCACGATTTCGAGAATCTCGAAACATTGCAAAATACTCACAACTCGCTGAAGCTTTTGCTTTCGAAAAAAGTTTTGCCAATCGTGAATGAGAATGATGTAACGGCAACGGATGAATTGAAATACATGGCGAACGATCGATTGGCTGCGAAAGTATCGAATCTGATCGGCGCGGATTCTCTAATCTTGCTGACAGATGTGGAAGGTTTATTTGAGGAAGATCCTCACGAAAATTCGAAGGCGAAACTCGTGAAGTCGGCAG
Source organism: Patescibacteria group bacterium (assembly GCA_043816245.1). Taxonomy (GTDB): domain Bacteria; phylum Patescibacteriota; class Gracilibacteria; order JAHISY01; family JAHISY01; genus JAHISY01. Next base: position 6,460 of record JBDRIC010000164.1, on the reverse strand, counting down.
ACAAGCGGAATTTGAAAAAGCATTTCGCCGCGGCGGGAGAAGCCAGCGCGAACGGTCACGGCGGGATGCGGACAAAACTCGAAGCCGCGAAGATTTCGGAGTGCGAGACTTTCATCGCGGATGGGAATGTGCAAGATGTGCTTTCAAAGATTGTTTTGAAAGGCGAGAATCCGGGGACTGTGATACGGTAGAGGGTAGGTAGGCAGATTCACTATCTGCTTATTTCGACTTCTTTTTTGACACCGTGCAGAATTTCAAATTTTAAGTTTTAAATTTTAAAACAAGATCGAATGTTTAAATTTTTAAAGTTTCAAATCCCAAAGGGATTACAGTATAACTTTTCAAAATTAAAAAATTGAGAAATTAAAAATTGTTTTAAAACTTAAAATTTGAAACTTAAAATTATTTTGTATTATTTTCTCCAACTAATTATCTAGTGAGCCCTATCAAAGCCGGTAAAGATTTACTGCCATTTTTATGAAAATAGAGATCGTATATTTTAGACAGCAAGCAACTTCTTTAGGTGATTTGAACTTTTAATTTTTGTGTAATTTTCAGTCCGATCATTTTCTTCTAAAGAAACATCAAAAGGAATGCCTTTCGTAATTAGTATCTTGGAATAAAACATATTGATCGCCTGAGAATCCGTTATCCCCAGCTTACTAAAAATAACTCCCACTTGTTGTTTTTTTTGCGAGGAAATCCGCGCCCGTACAACAGTGTCATTGGTGACAGCAGTAGCCATATTGTATTTTTTTAAAATCGAAATAATTGTAGCGCATTTGGACTACAAATACAAATAAAATATTATGAAGCAAAATCAAAAACCGCCGGCTCATTCCCATTACACACTGTACGCTTGTCCCCGTGAAGCTTGTCCCCGTGAAAACGGGGAACGCGGGGAACGGGGATTGCACATTGAAAATTGATCATTCCTCCCGTTCCACTTCTGAAATCTCCTTTCCTGATTCCAGCGCGTTGTAAAAAATCGGTACCATCACGAGCGTGAGAACTGTAGCAAAAGTAATTCCGAAGGCGATACTCCACGCGAGGTCAGCCCACAATTCATTTGCGAAAGCGAGCGGCAGCACCCCGAGCGAAGTAGTAATCGTCGTGAGAATAATCGGCTGCATCCGCTCCCCGCCCGAGCGAATGATTGCTTCAATTTTGGGAAGCCCTTTTCGAATGTTTTTATTAATCCGATCAATGAGAACAATCGCATCGTTCACCACCACGCCACTCAGCGCAACAATTCCGATGAAACCGGGAAATGAAAGATTCCTACCAATCAATGCGAGACCGGTAAACACTCCGATCAAAGCCAGTGGGAGCGTGAACAGAATGATGAAAGGCTGGCGGAAAGAATTGAATTGCAGCACGAGAATCAGCGCGATGAGAAAAATTCCGACCCCCATTGCGCGGAAGAGACTGGTAAATGATTCGGCGATGTCTTCGGCCTCCCCGCCAAATTCGAGAGAAACTCCATCGGGAATTTGAGATTCGTAGTTCGCGAAATTTTCTTGAAATTGCTGAATCACCTCGGCAGGCAAAACCCCCTCTTCGACGTACGCGTGAACATTCACCACCGTATCGGTGTCGCGGTGTCGAATGATTGTAATCGCAGGGTGGAGTTCGATTTCGGCAATTTCGGAAACGGGAATCATCCCCTTTGGCGTGGAGATGAGGAGATTGCGGATTTGCGAGATGTCGCTCGGATTGTTTCGGCAGAGCGTGAGCCGATCACGTTTTTCCAGAATTTGTGTGAATTTATCTTCCCGGCATTCTTCGTTTCGAAAATCGAGCGAAACGACGATTGGCGTTTCCTTCCCGTTTCGTAAAATTTTGACGGAATTATTGCCAAAAACCGCAGTGCGGAGATCAGAAGCAACCGCCGCCGCTGTGACGCCGTAGAAATTCAGCCGATCTCTTTTTAATTTGAAATGAAACTCGCCGGTACCATGCTCGACATCCGAACTCACATTCCGCGTACCCGAGATTTTCTCCAACTCGCGAACAAGAATTTCCGCAACCTGCTCGAGTTGATTCACTTCCTCCCCTTTCACCCGAATTTCGACCGGCGCCCCACTCGGCGGTCCGGCAGACAACTCTTCGACTTCAATCTTTGCTTCGGTAATCGGTTCAACTTTTTCGCGAAGAATCCCGGCAATTTCGTAGCTTTTAATTTTGCGGGAATCAATTTCGGTGAGATTCACGGTAATTTGAGCTCTGTTGGTAGCGGCGAAACCGCTCGAATGAAGCACAAAACTCGTACCGACCCCTCCGATAATCGAAACAAAATTCTCCACCTCCGGCAAATCGGGAATCAATTTTTCGACTTTTTCAGTAACGCGCTCAGTTTCTTCGAGAGTCGCCCCCACTGGCAACTCGACATTAAGCATAAAAAAATCGAGATCGACCGAAGGAAACATCTGCACTTTCAAAATTCCGATGAAAGGAAAAGTGAGCGTGATGAAAAACGCGAGCAGTATTCCGACCACAATCCCCCTCCGCTTTTTTTTGGAATGAAGAATCTCGCGAATTTTGGCAACGTACCACGCGCGCAGAGGGGTGATGAATTTTTCGAGCAGCGGTTTCTTATCTCGCTTTTCAGTTTTTTGATAATCGCGAAACACCCGCGCCGCAATCGCGGAAAGAATGAAAATCGCGACGAAAAGCGAAGCTGCCAATGTGATGATTACCGTGATTGGAATGTGTTTGATAAATTCCCCCATGATTCCGCTCATCAGCATCATCGGGATGAAGACTGAAATCGTGGTGAGCGTACCTGCAATCAGCGGAGCTTTGAAAGTATGGATCGCGAGCAGCGCGGCATCGCGACCGTTCAATCCTTTTTCTTTCACCCCCTCATAAATCCCCTCCATAATCACGATTGAAGTGTCGACAATCAATCCGAGCGAGAGGATGAGGGAAAACAAAACGATGCCGTTCAAAGTTTCTCCTGCGAAATTCAAACCAATGAACGCAAGCAGAAAAATTAGCGGGATTGAAAATCCCACCATCATCGCTTCTTTCTTTCCGAGCGCGAGGAAAAGTACGATGAAAATAATCGCGACTGTTTGCAACGCGCTACGACCCAAAATTCGGATGTCTTGCCTCACGAATTTACTCCAATCGTTCGTAATCAAAATTTCCACCGCGGGCGGCAACCGCTCTACTTTGAATTTTGCAACCTCCGCTTTCACCGCATCCGCCACCTCGACAATGTTGGCGCCTGTTTTCTTTTTGATTTGAATCGTGACGGAATCGCGGTAATCTCCCTCGTCCATTCGAAAAACTTTTGCCGCACTGACCTTTTCCGCGAAAACTTCTCGCACCTCCGCGATGTCACGCAGATAAATATTCTGCCCGCCGCGAGAAGCGACCGGCAACTCGAGCAGCTCCTCTGTAGAGTTGAATTGCGCTTTCAGCGAGGCGGTGTAATAAAACCCGTCGGTGAGCAGCGCGCCGATCGGGAAATCGAGATGATTGCGAGAAATCGCGCTCACCACCTCGGAAAGCGAAAGCCCGTAGCCCTCTAACTTTTGAATATTCACGAGAACTTGCATCTCCTCATTTTCCAAACCGAAAAGATTCGCTTCGGACACCCCCGGAATTCCCTCGAGAATGTCTTGCAAATCCTCCCCATATTTTTTCATTTCAGAAGACGGCAAATTCGAAAGCAGAGAAGCCGCGATGATCGGCTGATCCGAGACGGAAATTTCCGTGACAATCGGATCGGTCGCGTCATCGGGCAGATTGGACTTCGCGGAATCAACTTCATCGCGAAGATTGCGAATCGATTCGGTCAAATCCGCGCGCGGATCGAACTCGACGGTGATGGAAGAAATCCCCTCGCTCGAGGTAGAGGTGAGCTTGTCTAAACCGTCAAGATTTTTGAGCTTCTCTTCGATTCGATCGGTAATCAATTTTTCGATGTCCGCGGGAGACGCGCCAGGATACCCCGTCGAAACGATTGCAATTGGAATTTTCACTTCCGGATCGGATTCGAGTGGGAGGGAAAAAAGCGAAGCCGTCCCTCCGATCACAAAAAGCGCGATGACGAGGAGGGCGACTCTCCAATTTTTCACGAAGAACCCCCAAAAGGAATCACTCGTATTCGAAATATTTTTTTCATCCGCCGCGTGCATTTTCTTAGTTTGTAGTTAATAGTTTGTAGTTGGTAGAAGTTAACCCCCTAGATATCTAGGGGGTTAACTTTACTTCTGAATTTCCACCTCCACCTCTTCCGCGCTCGCATCGAGAATCCTCCCGCCGCCGATAATCACCTCCTCACCCACCGCCAGCCCGTCCGTGATTTCGACAAATTCACCTTCAATCTCACCAAGCTGGACTGCTTGCTTCATGGCTTTCGAAATTATCCCCTCAGTTAACTGGGGGGTTAACTTCCACACGAAACTGCCATAGCTGAGAATATTGATTGAATTAATCGGCAGAAAAATCCGCGTGTCAGCTGAATCCTGCTCGCCGATTTGAAAGCGGAGTTTCACGAATTCTCCCGGTTGGAGATACGGATTTTGATGGAGAATCTCGACGGTGAATTTTTTGGTCGCTGAATCGGCAGACGGGGAAATGGCGGAAACCTGATCGGAACTTTTCGTGGCGATGCGGACTTCATCGCCCGGCTGAATTTTCCGAACTTCGGAAGCGGAAAGATACGCGACAATCTTGAGCTGCGAGGCATCTTCGATTCGAATGAGATTGCTGCCAGCTGCCGCCTCGTCGCCCGGATCAACTTCGATTGAAGTAATTTTACCGGCAAACGGAGCGCGGATGGTGAGCTTCGATTGGGAAATCTGAGCTTGACTCAAATTGCCCGCCACCGCATTGAGTGAGGCCTTCGCGGAGGTGCGGGTCAATTCCGCAGACTTCGACGCGGATTCGAGGGCGGATTGCACGGATGTCACTGACCGGCGAGCGGCTTTTTCATTCGCAGCGAGCTGCGCGACGGTAGCGGCGTGGACGGCTTGCGCGGAAAGCACAGCTTGCGAATTACCGTCCGTGGATTGCTGCGCGGATTCGAGGGCGGATTGCGCGGATTCGATGGTGGAAATAGCGGAGCGGAGCGAGGAAAGCTCGGCGGTAATCGCGGCGATATTTGAATTCAAGGTCGTCTGCGTGAAGTCCGCACCGGTAATGGAACTGTTGAGCACGTTCAAAGTCGCCACGGCAGCATCCTCCGCAACTTCGAGCAGCGCGAGCGCAGATGAATAATCGTCGGCGGGAGAATTTAAAGAATTTAAAGCATTTCGAATCGCCGCCTCCGCGAGCGGTTTGGAGCTGGATTGCAGCGCGCCGAGTAGGTGTTCGAAACTATCGTTTGAATTTTTGTACGTCGACGAGACCCCGACGATCTCATCGCACTCCGCCACCGCGTCTTTCGCGGCGGGATACGCGGAACGAATCGCGTTGTCGAGCGTGGTTTCCGCGGCGGAAACCGACAGTCCGCTCGAGAGTTTCGCGGCATTCAGAACTTCCTCCGCTTGCCGAAGCAATGCTTCATTTTGTTTCAGTGTGGTTTCGAGATTAATCTCCGCAGTCTGAAGAGCGACTCGCGCGGATTCGATGCTTTGATTGCTAGAAAGCTCGGTTTGGGCGAGAGAACTTTGCGCATTCACAAAAGCAGCGCCCGCAGTCGAACGAGTGCTCGCCACGCTGTCGGAAGACAGCTGCGCGAGAATCTGCCCGGCGTAAACTTCATCGCCGACTTTCACGAGAACTTTTTTTACTTCCGAACGAATCTCGGCAGTAAGCGTGGCGGACTTCGCAGCGCGGACTTCTCCGGTTGTGGCAATTTCTTGCGAAATCCCGGCTCGCACGATTTCGGTGCGAACTTCCGGGAGATAAACTTGCTCCGCGGAATCTTCCTCAGCCTCACGGTCCGCAGCCACGCAGCCGATTGCCACGAGAATGGTCGCGGCAAGCAATCCGGCTGAAAATATTTTGCGATATTTTCGAGCTATCGATGCAAACTTCATTTTATTTATTTTAACAAAAATTTGTAAAAAAGTCAATCACCCTTCAATCAAAAAGTGGCGGGATTTCCTTTTCACGCTCGTCAATCATGCGATTCAGTTTTTTGAGAAAAGCGAGCTGCGACTCAATCTCACTCGCGGTAAAACAATTTTTGAGAGCCGTCGCTGATTTTTGAAAACGCCCGATTAGCTTTTGGACAAGTGCCTCTCCTTTCGGCGTGATTTCGATAAAAATGCTGCGACGATCTTCCCCTTTTTTTGGAAAAATTTTTCGAACAAGTTTATTTTTTTCGAGCGAACTCAATCGCTGGCTGACATTCGATTTTGTCCCGCCAGCAAATTTGATAATCTCACTCGGTCGCTTTTTGCCCTCGCTGCAAAGCATCCGCAGAATGCGAAACTTCGCGCCAGAAATTCCCGCCGAACTAAAAACGAAGCGGTTTGCGATTGTTTTGAGGCGCACACCG
>JBDRIC010000163.1:0-4362 GCA_043816245.1 Patescibacteria group bacterium | reverse complement strand
CTCGAACGAGCGGTGCGAATGAATGACACGCTCGGCGGCGGTTCGATTACCGCATTGCCGGTGATTGAGACACAGGCGAATGATGTTTCGGCGTACATTCCGACAAATGTAATTTCGATCACTGACGGGCAGATTTATCTCGAAACAGATTTATTTTACAAAGGCATCCGTCCGGCGGTGAATGCTGGTCTCTCCGTCTCGCGTGTCGGCGGCGCGGCGCAGACGAAAGCGATGAAAGGTGTGAGCGGCAATCTCCGTCTCTCGCTCGCGCAATTTCGTGAGCTGGAAGCCTTCTCGCAAATCGGCAGCGATCTCGACGCGACAACGAAAAAACAGATTGAAAGAGGTCGGCGGATTGTCGAGATTTTGAAGCAGCCGCAATACTCTCCGCTGCCTGTTATGAATCAGATTGAAATTATTTTCGCGGCGAATGAAGGTTATCTCGATGACGTGGCTGTGGAGAAATTGCAGAAGTTTGAGAATGATTTTTACGAATTCATGCACGCGAATTATTCGAAGCTGGAAAAAGAAATCGGAGCAAGCGGAAAGATTGACGAGAAATCAGCAAAGGAATTGAAGACGGCGATTGAAGATTTCAAAAAAGGGTGGGAATAAGTGGTTAGTTGGTTAATTAGTTAATTAGTTATTTTGAGCGAAAAAATTAGAAGTTATCGAGATTTGAGAGTTTGGCAGGAATCCGAAAATTTGTTCGATATGATGTGTGAAGATAGTGCAAAGTTCCCAAAAAACGACTCGATTGTATGGACAATAAAAGATCAGGTTGTCCGTTCAATTGGATCAGTCGGTGCAAACATCGCAGAAGGGTTCGCCCGCCAAACAAAAAAAGAATTTATCCAATTTCTAAATATATCTAGAGGTTCTACCGCCGAGAGTGAAGTTTGGGTAAATAGGATGAAAAAACAAAAAATAATCTCTGATGAACGTTATAAAATTTATGAAGAAAAACTAACTGCCGTTGCAAAAATGTTAAACGCCCTAATCCGCTCCCTCCGTAATTCCAAACCCACCCCCACTAACTAACTAACTAACGATTCGAATTAACGAAACACGAACTAACGAAACACGAAATAACGAATCACATCAACTTTAAATAATCACCAGCCATGTCACTTTTGGATTTACGAAGACGACTGAAATCAATCAATTCCACGCAAAAAATCACGCGCGCGATGGAGATGGTTGCTGCGAGCAAAATGAAGAAAGCGCAAGATGCCGCGCTCGCCGGTCGACCGTACGCGGAAGAACTCGCGAAGCTGATTAAAAATATCGTGCGAAGTAGTAGTGATATTCGGCATCCTTATTTTTTGAAAAGAGAACAGCCAAAAAAAATTCTTTTCCTTTTCTTCACTGCGGATCGCGGACTTTGCGGAGCATTCAACTCGAATATTTCCCGCTACCTCATCCGACGCGAGATGCTTCCCGAGCAGGAGAGAATCGTCGCGGCGGTGGGACGAAAGGGAATGCAATTTTGCAAACACATCGGCGAAAATGTGGTGGCGGAGTTTGAGGGGATGAGCGACAATCCCGATTATTTAAAAACTGCTCCAATCACGAAACTCGCGGTGGATGGATTTTTGAGCGGAGAATTCGATGAGGTGATCTTGCTTTACAATCGTTTCGTGAATACGATGCAGCAGGAAATTACAGAAAAGGTTTTGCTACCGCTCGCTCCGCTGGAAACAAAAGTTAACCCCCGAGATCTCTCGGGGGAATCAAAAGAAAAAAACCCCGAGGTTTCTCGGGACGATGCGGAAATCGAATATCTTTTCGAGCCGAATGCTGAAGCAGTTTTCGAGAAAATTCTCCCCCGCTACCTCGAAACGATCGTGTACCAATCCCTCCTCGAATCAAATGCGAGCGAGCAATCGGCACGGATGGTGGCAATGAAATCCGCGAGTGAAAACGCGGGCGAGCTGATCAGCACGCTCACGCTGGAAATGAACAAAGCCCGCCAAGCCAGCATCACCACCGAGATTTTAGAAATCGTGGGAGGAGCAGAGGCGCTGGCGGAGGGGTAAGATAGCTGCAAGCTTTCAGTTCACAGTTAGCAGAAATTTTGCTTCTGAGCATTGACCAATTTGAGCTAAATGAGTATTTAATTACTGTATTCGAATTTACCTCTAACTCCTATGCCCAAAAAAGCTAACTCTGCATACCAGTTGCAAATTATAATTCAGGACTCTAGACCGCCAATTTGGCGCAGAGTGTTGGTGCCAGTCGGCTTTACTTTTCACGATTTGCATCTCGCCATTCAGTCGGCATTTGATTGGGAAAATCATCATTTGTATTCCTTTGAGATTCAAAATAATTCCAAGCTGCCAGCTCGAAACTTCGGCGCCAATATTGCTGATTTATCAATCGAGGAAAACAATGAGCTTGGAGAAATCAACAGCAGAACAGAAAAGATCAGCTCGCACCTCCAGAAAATTGGAGATAAAATAACATACACTTACGATTTTGGAGATAACTGGGATCATAAAATTGTTTTGGAAAAAATTGTTGAGAATTATGATTGGACTTATCCTCAATGCATCAAGGCTGTCGGCCACGCTCCTTGTGAAGATTCGGGAGCCATTTGGGGCTGGGAAGAAAAAATCGAAATGCTAAAAAAATATAATCCTAAAGATGAAGAGCAGCGGGAATTATACGAATGGCTGTGTGAAACGGTCCCCGCAATAGACGATTTGGAGGATCCCCGAAATTTTGATCCGAAAAAAGTTGATTTGGATTTGATCAATGAGAGATTGGAAGATTACAAGGGAATGGAAAATGCCTTTTCATGATTCACTATCAATCACCACCGAGATTTTGGAAATTGTGGGAGGAGCAGAAGCTTTGGCGGAGGGGTGAAAAGTCGGTAGATTTTTTTGGTTATGTTGAGAAATACCACTATCCAACATCAAAAAACCGGCAAGATGACCAGCTCTCGTGTCGGCAGAATTACGCCACCGTCTATTTAGGCTCTTCTTTTAATTTTACTTCGGGTACAACATTTTCAGTCTCTGTCGGAGCCTTAGCTTCGGGTACCTCCCCACTCTCGCCTGAAGCTTCAGCCTTTCCTTTATTGTCCTTACCATCCTTATCATCCTTACTCTCTTCATCATCATCCTTCTCCGACTTCTCCGAATCTGCCAACTGTTTCGCGCCCGTTTCGTCATCGTGAACCACTTCGTGAATGTGAGTTTCGCTCATCCGCGCTGCTCTCCCGCTTAGTTCCCGCATGTAATAAAGTTTGCTCCGCCGAACTTTCGCTTTTTTGATAATTTCAATTTTTGAAATCGTGGAGCTATGCAGCGGAAAAACTTTTTCCACACCGATTCCTCCTACGAGTTTGCGCACCGTGAAAGTACCGCCCACGCCTTTCCCTCCATTCGCCGCAATCACCAGCCCTTCGAAATTTTGCACGCGCTCTTTTTCTCCCTCTTTAATTTTTTGGGAAACCTTCACGCTCATCCCCGCTCCGATCATGGGAATCTTCTTGCGCAGACTTTGCGAAGCAACATGCCGGAGGAGAATTTGATTCATGATTTTTTGAATTAATTATCCGAAAAATAAGCTGCGCGAGTTTACCACATCCCCTTTCTTTATCAACACCATTGGGTATTGATAGTTGAATTACTTTCTCGCCTTCATCCGCACCTCAATATATTTCTTGAGATTGTTGATTGGAATATTTTTCTCTTCGCTGTTAATCAGATCGAGCACAAATTTATCCTTGCAGTCCAAACGGTAGAGGAAATCTGCGCGGCTCATCACGGTGAATTTCACTTTCGAGGCGGAAAGCTCTTCCTCGAGATACTTTTTTAATTCATTTTTATCAATCTCCCCCACCACGAGCATATCCACATCCCTTTTCGCGCCTACGAACTGTCCCGAAAAAAGCAGGAAATCGACTTTTCCGAATCCGCTGATCGCTTTGATAATATCATCCTGCGGGTTCGAAACTTTTGTAAAAATATTCGCAAAATCATCCAACAGCGCGAAGTTTTCGTTGATGTAATAATATTTCTTGCGATTTTTGCTCCTCGTTTTGAGCAATCCTACCTTTTTAAGATTGTTTAACTCTCGCCGAACTGAATTGATTTGCTCCGAAAGCTTGCGCGTGATTTCGCGAATGAAGAATTCGCTTTTGGGGTGCAACAAAAAGAGTCCCATCAGCTTCACGCGAGTGCGAGAACCGAAAAATGATTTGAGAAACATTTGGAGAAAAGATTAAAGCAAACAGGGCATCTTAAGAGCAGTAAATCCTTAACAGCGAATATGCTAAAGCAGATACTTTATGAGAGAATCAAATCTATAGATTTTAATGAAGCTAAAAAAGATGTTGAGCATTTATTGAAG
>JBDRIC010000162.1:0-3791 GCA_043816245.1 Patescibacteria group bacterium | reverse complement strand
TTGGTCATAAAGACAAGTTTTTTTGTAGTAAATTGTGCTGAGAAGAAAACCCCAAATTTACAAATTCCAAGTACCAATTCCTGCCGGTTGGCGGGCAGGTTTAAATAAATCCAAAACTTTAAATTTCAAAATAATTAGATTTCCTACCGAATGCTGACTGCAAACTACTGACTAAATGCTAGAATCCGCTGGTGAAAAAAAATATTATTATTCTTGGTTCGACGGGCTCGATTGGTCGGCAAACTCTAGAAGTGGTGCGCAAATTTCCGCGCGAATTCGAAGTGGTGGGATTATCTAGCGGGAAGAATTGGAGGTTGCTCGAAAAACAGATTCGTGAGTTTCGACCGCAATTTATTTCGACAGAACTTCCGGAGAAATTAACCCCCCAGATATCTGGGGGGTTAATTTGCACAAAAATTTTGCCGCTCGAAGAGCTTGCTGCGAAAAAATGCGATCTTGTTGTTTCAGCAATCGCAGGAGTGGCTGGATTGCCGCCGACTTTGAAAGCGATTCAAAAAGGAAGAAAAATTGCACTCGCAAACAAGGAAAGTTTGGTGCTTGCGGGGAAGGTGGTGATGCAGGAAGCGAAAAAATTCCGCGCGGAAATTTTGCCGATTGACTCAGAACACTCGGCAGTCTGGCAGTTGCTTGAAAAAATTCCGCGTTCGAAAATCCGCAAAATAATTCTCACCGCGAGCGGCGGCGGGCTGCGCGACATCCCGCTTGTCGAATTTAAAAATATTTCTCCCGCAAAAGTTCTCCGGCATCCGACATGGAAAATGGGTCGAAAAATCACGCTCGATTGTGCGACGATGGCGAACAAGGCTTTCGAAATTATTGAAGCGGCGCATCTTTTCAATCTTCCGCTCGAAAAAATTTCCGCCGTCATACATCCGCAATCGTTCGTTCACGCGCTGGTCGAGACGATCGATGGCAATATTTTCGCGCAGCTTGCGGCACCCGACATGCGGTTGCCAATCCAGCATGCGCTTTTTGGCGGCGAGCGAAGGGAGAGTTTGATCACGCCACTTGATCTTGCCGGCAAAAAATTAGAATTCCATAAGATCGAAAAAAGGCGGTACCCGCTTTTTTTCACGATTCTCGAAGCAGCGGAAAAGGGTGGAATTTTTCCCGCCGTCGCTGCGGCGGCATCTGAAGTTTTTGGCGAAAAATTCTTGGCGGGAGAAATAAAATTTCCTGAAATCGCAAAATTGACAAAAAAGGCATTGGAGTTAACCCCCCAGATATCTGGGGGGTTAACGGGTGTTTCAGCGAGTAATCCGACACTCAAAAATATTCTCGCAACGGTTGAAAAAATTAAAAATCAATTTGCATGAAAATTTCAGCTATTCTGCTCGCGGCGGGGAAGGGGCGGCGATTGAAAAAATCGCGACCGAAGGCGTTCGTCAAAATTCACGAGCGTGAACTTTTCCTTTATTCCCTCGAACTTTTTGAGCAGCATCCAAAAATTTCCGAAGTCGTCCTCGTCGTTCCGAAATCTGAAATTTCCGTGGCGCGAAAATTGGCGGCGAAATTCAAAAAAGTTTCGAGAATTGTCGCTGGCGGGGAGACGCGCATGGAAAGTTTGGCGGCGGGTTTGAAGTTCGCGAAAAATGAACTCATCCTCTCACAAAACGCTGCGAATCCATTCGCGACAATTTCTGAAATTTCACGACTCGCGGCAGCTGTCGGAACATTCTCCGCGACGGCGGTCGCGCATCGCGCTGATGCGACGGTTCGCTTCTCGACAAGCTCGAAGAAAAAATCCAGCTCGAAGAAAAAATCCAGCTTAAAGAAAAAAACAGACTTGAAAAGAAAAATCGGAGAAATTGGCGGGGGAAATTATCAAACTCTTGATCGCGAAAAGATTTGGCTGATGGAAACTCCGCAGCTCGTCTCGAAAAAGATTCTCGCAGCTGGTTTGAAAGCTGCGCGCGCGCAAAAAATTTCCGCGACAGACGAGATTCAGCTCGCCGAACTCGCGGGCGCAAAAATTAAAATTATTCCCGCCGATTCGAAAAATCGAAAGATTACGCGACCGGAAGACTTGAAAAAAATTCCATTCGCCGTGGCGAACCAAATTCCAATCCATCCTTCGCTCCGCTTTCTCCTTCGTTCTGACTTCGGAGGACAAGACGGAGGACATGATAAAGTCCAAATCTCAAATTCGAAAGGAGCGGGAAGAAGAATTGGATTGGGGACGGATTCACATAAATTTTCACAGAAGAAAAAACCGTTGATTTTAGGCGGAATTCAGATTGCAAAAGATGGGGGACTCGCGGCGAATTCCGACGGCGATGTCATTCTCCACGCTCTCACGAATTCAATTTCCTCCGCACTCGGTGGCGGTTCGCTCTCGATTTTTGCCGACGGGATGTGCCGTCGCGGCATTCGCGATTCGAAAAAATATTTGCAAGTTGTCCTAAAAAAAATGCGTGCCGCAGATTTCACGATTGAAAATCTCGCGATCGCGGTCGAAGGCATCCGTCCAAAATTGGAAAAGCATTTCCCGCGAATGAAAAAGAGTTTGGCAAAATTGCTTGAAATCGATTCAAAAAAAATCGGAATCACCGTGACGAGCGGGGAGGGTTTGACGGCGTTTGGGCGAGGAGAGGGGCTGCAGGTATTCACGGTTGTTTTGTTGAAAAGTTTGTGAGAATTTCTAATTTTAAATTTCAAAACAAGCTCGAAGATAAAATTTCCAAAATTAGAAACTTAAAAATTCAATCCGCCGCGGCGGATAAAACTCAAAATTTAAAATTTTCGATGCAATCGAAAGCGTTCGCCAAAATCAATCTCGGTCTAAAAATTCTCAGGAAACGGGATGACGGTTTTCATGAAATCGACACGGTTTTTGCGAGAATCGGATTGCATGATTCACTTGAATTCACGTTGCGGAACGATTCAAAAATAATTCTCGTGACGGAGGGCGCGCGGATTCCGACGCAAAAAAATTTGGTTTTTCGGGCGGCGTGGCTGCTGCAAAAATCTTGTCCTCGACTCCGATCGGGGATCACGGCAAAAAATATCGGCGTGAATATTTTTCTCAAAAAAAGAATCCCGCTCGGCGCCGGTCTTGGTGGAGGAAGCTCGGATGCGGCAGCGACATTAAAAACGCTAAATAAAATGTGGGGATTAAAATTACCGCGCGAGAAATTGCAAAACCTCGCGGCGAGTCTCGGCAGCGATATTCCGTTTTTTTTGGAAACGGAAATTCAGCGAGGACGAGGGCGGGGAGAGTTGCTCGAAAACGCAGAATTGGCGAAAAATTTCCCCAAAAACGTGGTGGTGGTGGTTCCGCCGATTTCGATTTCAACAAGCTGGGCGTTTTCGAAAATTCCAAATTCCAAATTCCCCTCCTTCGCCCTTCGGGCTACGGTGGGCGAGCAAAATTCAAATAAATTTCAAATTTCAAATTCAAAAAAAATGAAGAAAAACTGCAAACTGCAAACTGCAAACTGTGAGCTAAGCAATGATTTTGAGAGAATCGTTTTTCGCGAGTTTCCCGAAATTCAGAAAATCAAAAATCGGCTTCTTCGAGAGGGCGCGGAGCTTGCTTCATTGAGCGGGAGCGGGAGCGCGGTTTTTGGATTATTTCAAAAGCGAGAGGACGCGCAGCAAGCCGCGAGAAAATTTGAGGAATTCGGCAAAGTGGTGATTTCAAAAATTCACGAGTCTTAATCCAATTTATTTTTGAAACGCTCCAACAGATTTTCGACGCCGCTTAATTCACCGTCGATAATTTCTTTGAGAATTGCGAAATCCAGCTTCTCATAATCATGGCTGAGTAT
>JBDRIC010000161.1:0-3617 GCA_043816245.1 Patescibacteria group bacterium | reverse complement strand
TTCAAACTGGAAATATCTTCAGGATTCGGCATGTGATTCGGAAAATTCCCGTCGGGATTGCAGTAAAGCTCGACTACTTCGAAACCAATTTCGTTGAAAAAATCAGGAGCGAAGTAGCCGGCAGTGCCGTTGCCGCAATCGAGGACAACTTTCAATTTTTTGGAAATCGGCGCGAGCGATTTTAGTTTTGTGAAATATTCTTTTTTGAAGTCCGCTTTTTCGATTTTCCCATCCGGCGAAATTTTTAAATCTTCCGGCAAATTCATCCGTCCACCGATATTTTGCAATTCTTCGGGAGTGAGTGGAATCGCGCCGCTGTGGATTAGTTTGAAACCGTTGTATTCTTTCGGATTGTGGGAAGCGGTGAGCGAAATCCCCCCGTCGAGCTTTTCGTTGCAAGTAACGAAATAAAGGTACG
The DNA here is from genome assembly GCA_043816245.1 of Patescibacteria group bacterium. Lineage (GTDB taxonomy): Bacteria > Patescibacteriota > Gracilibacteria > JAHISY01 > JAHISY01 > JAHISY01. The sequence continues at coordinate 3,199 of JBDRIC010000161.1, read as the reverse complement.
GACTCGTCGCGTGCCCGATATCGAGCACCTCTGCCCCCGCCTCGGCAAGTCCTTCGACGAGCGCAGTGTTCAGTTCCTCGCCTGTCAACCGATCGTCGCGACCGACCGCGAGTTTTGGATTGGGAATTCCCAGCTCGCGGATAAATTCGTGCGCCAACTTCCGCGCGAAAGCGGGAGTGATTTCAGCCCCCTGTCCTGAGCTTGTCGAAGGGATCGCAACCCCGCGCACATCGTACGCCCGGAAGACGTGAGTTGAAAAATTCATTTTAAAAAAATTAAAAAACTTTTTCTAAATTATTATTGTGCTCATCGTATTCAAAAATATTTACACCTTTGGGAATCATGTGCTCGTATCGACGAATATAATATTGAACCAATGTTATTTTTTTCTTTTTATTAAAATCTTTGAGAACAACAAAATATTTTTTATATGATTTTGGTGCCAAATGGAAGTAATACATAGCCTCATTCCACACTGACATTTTTGCACTGGGAACATTCAAGCTTTTTGTCCATTTGCCAGACTTGCATTCAATTATTATTTTCTTTTTTCGGCTTCCCAAATCAAACTTGTGCTCTTTTTTAAAACTTGAAACTCCGATTTCAATCGACAATTGTTTTTTTAAATCCGACCACTCTTTATCTTTAGATAAAAAATAATCATGAATTTTGTCCTCAAAATCACGACCAACTGCCGCATTATTTTGGGAACCTATTCTTTGATGGTTGTTCATTTGAAAAGTTAAAGATTGGAAATTTCTTCGCGCAAAAATTCCTTCCATTTTTTGTCGCGAAGCGCGCGCGCGTAAATAAAAATATCTTTGTCGCCCCGCCCGGAAAGATTGACTACGATCGATTTATTTTTGGAAAGTTTGGGAGCAATTTTGAAAGCGTGTGCGAGCGCGTGCGAGCTTTCCAACGCTGGAATGATTCCTTCTTTTTTCATCAGAATTTGCGCGGCTTTCAATACCTCCGCGTCGCGCGCGAAAACATATTCCGCTCGCCCGCTCGCTGCCAGCGCGGAGTGTTCCGGACCGACTCCTGGATGGTCGAGACCAGCCGCAATCGAATGGGTGGCGGCAAGATTGCCGGCAGGAGTTTGGAGAAATTCCCCGAAAAAGCCTTCGAAAATGCCAACCGGCGCATGCGGTCGCGTGGAAATTCGCGCGGCGTGATTTCCCAATTTCGCGGAATGCCCGCCCGCCTCAACGCCAATCAGTTGAACTTTTTTGTCTCGAAGAAATGGGTGAAAAAGTCCAATCGCATTTGAACCGCCGCCGACGCAGGCAATGAGAATATCGGGCAGCTTTTTGAATTCCTTTTGGAATTGCTGCCGAACTTCCTGCCCGATCACCGATTGAAATTCGCGCACGATCTCGGGAAAAGGATGCGGACCAAGCGCGCTGCCAAGCAAATAATGAGTCGTCTCGAAATTCGCCGCCCAATCGCGAAGAGCTTCCGCCACCGCATCTTTCAGTCGCGCCGTCCCGGATTCGACAGGAACAACCTTCGCTCCCAATTTTTCCATCCAAAAAACATTCGGTCGCTGCCGCGCGACATCCACCGCTCCCATGAAAATGGTGCAATCGAAACCAAATTTAGCGGCGATCGTCGCAGTCGCCACGCCGTGCTGCCCCGCGCCAGTCTCCGCGATCAACCTTTTTTTGCCTAATTTTTTCGCCAGCAAAGCCTGCCCGAGCACATTGTTAAATTTGTGGGCGCCGGTGTGATTGAGATCTTCGCGCTTGAGAAAAATTTTCGCGCCGCCGAGCTCGCGGGAAATATTCTCGCAGAAAGTGAGCGGTGTCGGTCGACCGGAATAATTTTTGGCAATCGCGTGAAACTCCGCCCAAAACTTTTTGTCTTTTTTCGCGACGCGCCAAACTTCTTCGAGCTCCGCGAGAGCCGGCTTGAGAACTTCGGGAACAAACGCTCCACCGAACTCAGCGAAATAACCTTTTTTATTCACACGAAGATTTTAGCAAATCAATCAAAAAAATCAGTCGAAAGATACCGTTCCCCGCCGTCGGGAAAAACTGTTGCGATTTTTTGGTCGGGAAATTTCTCAGCTAACTTCCGCGCCACCGCGAAATTCGCGCCGGATGAAATCCCCGCGAGAATCCCTTTTTCTCGCGCGAGAAACTTGGAAGCTGCAAGCGCCTCGGCGGAAGAAATTTGGGCAATCTCATCCACTACTTTTGAATCGAAATTTTTCGGAATAAAGCCCGCGCCGATTCCCTCGATTTTGTGATTTCCGCAAATCCCGCCGGAGAGAACCGCCGACTCCGTCGGCTCGACCGCGATAATTCGAATCGAGGAGTTTTGCGATTTGAGAAATCGACCCACTCCCGAAATCGTGCCACCCGTCCCCACTCCCGCCACGAAAATTTGGATTTCCGGCAACGCCGCGAAAATCTCCGGACCGGTCGTCGTCGTATGGATTGCAGGGTTCGCCGGATTTTCGAACTGATTCGGCTGCCAGCCATTTTCTTTTTCGGCTAATTTCGCAGCCTCGCGAATGGCACCCGCCATCCCCTCCGCCGCCGATGTAAGAACAATTTCCGCGCCAAGCTGTCGCAGAATTTTTTGCCGCTCGACGGAAAAATTTTCAGGCAGGCAAATTTTGATCCGATATTTTTTTTGCGCCGCAAGCCACGCAAGCGCAATGCCGGTGTTGCCGCTCGATGCCTCGACAATCAAACCGCCGGGTTTTAATTCTCCCGCATTCTCGGCTGCTCGAATCATCGCGAGCGCGGCGCGATCTTTGATCGAACCACCCGGATTGAGGAATTCCAGTTTTGCAAAAATATTTTTTTCAACCTGAAGAAGCGGAGTGCCGCCAATCAAATCGAAAAGATCTTCGGAAATTTTCACGTGAAAATTTTACCTCACAATTTCGCAATGAACTCATCGAAAAGAAATTCTGTGTCGGTCGGTCCGGGCGAAGCTTCGGGATGAAATTGGACGGAGAAAAAAGGTTTCGAACGATGGCGGAGACCCTCAATCGACCCGTCGTTCAAATTTTCGAACGCAACCTCCCATCCCGCTTTCATTTTATTTTGAACCGCGAAACCATGATTTTGCGAAGTGATGAAACAGCGACCGGTTTGAATTTCGCGAACCGGCTGGTTTTGGGAACGATGACCGTACGGCAGTTTGAACCGGGGACATCAGCCTTGGTAATGTGATCGATGTTGGG
>JBDRIC010000160.1:0-2454 GCA_043816245.1 Patescibacteria group bacterium | reverse complement strand
AAAAAGGTTTGATGCCGAACCCGAAAGCCGGCACGGTCGCCGAGGACGTCGAGGAGGCGATCGCGGAGATTCAAAAAGGGAAAGTGGAATTCCGAGCGGACAGCTACGGCATTCTCCACAACACCGTCGGCAAAGTTTCTTTCGACGAGACCAAACTCGTGGAAAATATCCAAACTTACCTCAAAGCGGTGGTCGAGGCGAAGCCGAAAACGGTGAAGGGCAACTACGTGAAAGGAATCTCGCTCGCGAGTTCGATGGGACCGGGCGTGCGGGTGGACGCGAACGAGCTTTTGAAAAATTTATGATAAAAATTTCCGAAAAAATGCCGTCGCAAAAAGAAATTGAGCCTCAACTTTTGTTGGCACTACATTTTTTGGGTGGTTCGGCTGCTCGACCAAAAGTCCACGAAAAAGTCGCGGAAATTATGGAAATTTCAGATGAAATTTTAGAAAAAAAATACAAAAGCAATGGATTCAGCATTTTTAAAAATAAGACAGATTTTGCACGTCAAAATTTAAAGCAAAAAGAGCTTCTCGAAAAAAATTCGCCAAGAGGAACTTGGGAGCTTTCAAACCTTGGAAAGAAAGTGGTCGAAAAATTACTAAAAAATGAAGATGTTTCTGAATTTTTTAAATCAACAGAAAATGAAAAAAATGAGGATGAAAACATACCGCCCCCTTCGACAGAAATTTTAGAAGAGTCTGAAAAAAGCGAGCGCGAATTAAAAATCTTACAAGAGATTAATTGGAGGCAGTTTGAGCAACTTTGCGTAAAAATTTTTGAAGTTAGCGGCTTTGAGAACGTCAAGCTGACTCGAAATGGCGCTGATGGAGGAATTGATGGATTTGGAGATCTTGTTTTTGGTCTTGTAAAATTTCGCGTTGCCTTTCAAGCTAAACGATGGAAAAGAGGAAGTAAAATTGGTCTCACAGAAATTCAAAGTTTTTTTGGCGCAACACAAAATAGGGCCGAAAAATTTGTCTTCATCACAACCTCCAGTTTCACCCGCGACGCAAAAAAGGAAGCTGATCGACTTGGTATAGAATTAATTGACGGAGAGAAAGTTTTGGAAATTTTGAAAGAAAATGAAATCGGTTTTCGTAAAAAAATGATCTCCGATTTTTCGATTGATGAAAATTTTTTCAAGAATTTATGAAAGTAAAAATCTTTCGTCTCGACAAATCCCTCCCGCTGCCCGTTTACGAGACGGCCGGCAGCATCGGCTTCGACCTGCTCGCGCGGGAGGACACGGAAATCCCCGCGGGCGAAATTAAACTCATTCCTGCGAACGTGATCGTCGAAACCCCACCCGGCTTCGCGCTTTTGATCACCTCGCGCAGCTCCACCCCCCGAAAAAAGGGACTCACGCAGCCGCACGGTCTCGGCGTAATCGACCAAGATTATTGCGGCAGCGAGGACGAGATTAAAATTCAAATGCAAAACTTCACGAACGAGATGGTGAAAGTGGAGCGCGGCGAAAAAATCGCGCAAGGATTATTCACGCGTTGCGAACGAGCGGAGTTCGTGGAAATCGAGAAAGTTGATAACGCGACGCGCGGCGGCTTCGGTTCGACCGATACTACTCAATAAATCAATTTACAAAGTGCAATTTGCAATGATTTCAAACTAAAAAAGTAATTGCACATTTTTCATTGTAAATTGAAAATTGAGTTTATCCGCGCGCTAAAACCAAACCCCACACTTCCCGCGCGCCACCGCTTCTTAAAATTTTGGCGGCTTCGAGTAGCGTGCTGCCCGTCGAGGCGATGTCATCCACGAGAATCACGGTTTTGCCGGCAACGGCGGAATCCGGTCGGAGCGCGAACGCGTCGCGAAGATTTTGTAATCTTTCTTCGCGGGAAAGTTTCGCCTGCTGCGACGTGTTTTTCGTGCGAACGAGAAGCTCGGCGAGCGGCAGTCCGAGATTCGCAGCGACGAAGCGCGCGAGTAGCTCGGCTTGATTGAAGCCCCGCCACCGCTGCCTTTTTTTGTGAAGCGGGATGAAGGAAACCACGCGCTCGCTCGCGTAGCTTTTTTGCGCGACCGCGCGGGCAAGCAGCTCCCCCAAATTTCGCGCGAGCGGCTCGGAAAATTTGTACTTCAAGGTTTTCACCGCTTCCGCGAGTTCGGGATTGCGTTCGTAGCTCGCCGCCACGCGCAAACCCGCGAGCGAAGCTTCGCAATTCTCGCAAAGCCGTCCGCCGAAGTTTTCCTGCCAGCAAAGCGGGCAAAACTGCTTTTCGTTCAGCCGAACTTTTTTCGCGCACACCCCGCAAAACCACTCCCCTTCCGTCCGGCAACCCACGCAGCGGACGGGAAAAACAAGTTCGAGAAGAAAATCTTTCGCGCGGGAGAGCATTACTCGAAAGTGTGAATCAGTCGGAGCGGGTCTTCGGCCAAATTCGCGGAGCGCAGCAGCGCCTCAATGAGCTTTTCGGTGAACGCGTAATTTTC
>JBDRIC010000159.1:0-5048 GCA_043816245.1 Patescibacteria group bacterium | reverse complement strand
TGAAACTACAAAAATTTCCTGCTCGACTAATTCACTAGTAGTGCCAGACGGAGCCACCTCGACCCGCAACGGCAACTGCATGTAGCGCGTCGCGAGCTTCGCAATCTCGGGCGGCATCGTCGCGGAAAAAAGCAAAACCTGTTTTTTCGCCGGAGTCGTGATGATGATTTTATTGATCTGCGGAGCGAAACCCATGTCGAGCATCCGATCAGCTTCATCCAAAATCAGAATCGCGATATTTTTCAAACTGACGATGCCCGATTGCATCAAGTCGATCAATCTTCCCGGCGTGGCAATGATAACTTTAGGATGCCTCCGTAGCGCTACAGTCTGATGTCGCGCTGAAGCTCCGCCAATCACTAGAGCTACTGTCAGTCGGGGTAAGAGTTTATTCAAACTCAGGGAAACTTGTTCAGCCAGTTCGCGAGTCGGCAGCAAAATCAGCCCTTGCGCGGTCGGCGGCAGAGCTTCTAATCTTTGAATTAGCGGAATCCCAAAAGCCAGCGTCTTGCCCGTGCCGGTTTGCGCGATGCCAATCATATCTTTGCCGCTCATCGCGACAGGGATGGCTTTCATTTGAATAGGAGTCGGTACGCAAAATTTCAGCCGATCGAGCTGAGCCAATAAATTCGGCGCGATGCCGAGACCATCAAAAGTTTGAGTTGGTTGATTCATAAAAAAATAAGTAAGAATAAAATCGACAATCCGCCTAGGCGGATGCAGATTCATTCAAACTGTTTTATGAATTTATCTGCCTTCCTGCCTACCGGCAGGTAGATGTCCGAGAGCTAGTTTAGCGGATAATGGAGGGAGATGTGGGAAAGGGGAATCGAAGCTAGCTGCGAGTTTGAATTTGATTCAAGTTTGTTCACGGCGCGCGCCGGCAAACCGGTCGTCGTCCAAATGGCGTTCGCGGCTACGCGGGTGTTTTCATCCCCGTAACCCTCAGAAAAAATAACCCCACCCTTCCTTCGGTCGGGTGAGAACATTTTTTCTGGCAGGGCCAGGGGGAATCGAACCCCCGTTGCCGGAATGAAAATCCGGAGTCCTAACCACTAGACGATGACCCCACAATTCCAAAAGCCGAGAGATTCTAGCGAAAGGAAGTTTTTCTCTCAACTAAATCATCTTCGCGAAATTTTCGAGTACTTGCAATCCCACTCGCCCGCTTTTTTCCGGATGAAACTGTACTCCCCAAACATTCCCTCGATTGACGACAGCGGGAAAAATCTCGCCGTGAGTCGTTGTCGCTTTCACTAAATTTTCATCCTGCGGAACGCCGAAATACGAATGCGCGAAATAAAAAGGGGTGTCGCTTTCAATTCCCACGAGAATTTGCGGAGTTTCTGAAAACTCCACCGGATTCCAGCCGATGTGCGGAACTTTAATTTCCGGAGCGGAAAATTTCACCACCTCCCCTTCCAAAACTCCGAGACACTTCGAATCGTCTTCCGCCGATTTTTCAAAAAGAATTTGCAGCCCGAGGCAGATTCCGAGAAAAGGTTTGCCCGCTGCGATGCTTTTTCGAATCGTTTCCGCCAGCCCCGCCTCCTCCAAACTCCGCATTGCTGTCCCGGCTGCGCCGACTCCCGGCACGATTACCGCATCCGCCTCTTCCACTTTTTTCGGAGAATTCGTGATTTCATTCATGATTCCAAGAAAATCGAGCGCGCGCTTCACGCTTCGCAGATTTCCGGCGGAATAATTAATGATGGCAATCAAACAGTTGGTAGTTGGTAGTTCGCAGATTTTAATAAATTAGTGATTTAAATCACTACTATTTAATTTTAAGTTTTAAATTGTAAATTTTAAAACAAGATCAAATATCTTAATTTCAAAATTCAAAACTTTATAAATTCAAAATTGTTTTAAAATTCGAAACTTGAAATTTAAAATTTTCTAACTGCAACCCAAAAACCTTAAAGTTTCCCTTTAGTACTAGGAATCCTTTTCGAATTCCGCGAATCAATTTCTACCGCCATCCGTAAACTCCTCGCAAAAGCCTTGAAAAGTGCCTCGACCTGGTGGTGGGCACTGCGGGAATTTTTCGTTTCGAGATAAATATTCGCTTTTGCTCCATTCGCAAAACCTTCGAAAAAATCTTCGATGACATTTGTTTTCAAATCCCCTACCTCTTTTTCACTGAATTTTACTTTCCAAACCAATTTCACCCGTCCGCTCAAATCAATCGCAGCCAATGCCAGCGTTTCATCCATCGGAAAAGCAAAACTGTTTGAACCCGCGCGCATGATTCCGCGCTTCGATTTCAACGCTTTTGAAACCGCTTCACCGAGCGCGATTCCGAGATCTTCGAGGAGATGGTGTTGATCGACTTCGAGGTCACCGCTCGCTTTTATTTTCAAATCAAAACTGGCGTGCTTCGCGAGAGCTTCCAACATGTGATTGAGAAATCCAATCGGCGTGTCGATTTTCGCACTTCCCTTCCCGTCTAAATTTAAATCAACCGAAATTTCGGTTTCGCGAGTTTTTCGGGAAATGGAAACTTTTCTCACGGGTATTATTTTAACACGCGAAGCGAAAACCTCTACTACTCTGTATTTTCCATTTCCAACCCCCCGGGTTGAATTCACTGCGCAATATTTTGATACCAATTCGCAATAAAAAAGCTATTAATGCCGCGTAACTTTGGTATTTAAGAGATTAGAATCTAGAAATAAAATCAATTTGCAAAAATGTAAGTTGTAATATTTATATTGCGAAGCGGTATGAGATTCTGTCTAACGACCTTGAGGGTTGGATTTCCAACCGGATCAGGGAGATCATAAAAAAGAGGCGAGTTTCCCCGCCTCTTTTTGATTTAAATCAAAGTCTAAAATTACTTGAGAATCTTCGTTACCACTCCCGCTCCGACTGTCCGCCCGCCTTCGCGAATCGCGAAACGAGTGCCTTCATCGAGAGCTACCGGTACACCGAGTTCGACGTTTAGTTTCACGTTGTCTCCGGGCATCACCATTTCCGTCCCTTCCGGTAATTCCACCGAACCCGTCACATCTGTCGTGCGAATGTAGAATTGCGGTTTGTAACCTTTGAAAAATGGAGTGTGGCGACCACCCTCCTCTTTCGTGAGAACATAAATCTCGCACTCGAATTTTTTGTGAGGAGTGATCGAACCCGGTTTCGCGAGAACTTGTCCGCGCTCGACTTGATCTTTTTCAATCCCGCGAAGCAGAATGCCCGCGTTGTCCCCCGCCTCACCGCGATCGAGAGTTTTGCGAAACATCTCCACGCCGGTAACTACTGATTTTTGCGTGTCGTGAATCCCGATAATTTCAACTTCTTCATTCACATTGATCACACCCTGCTCGATCCGACCAGTCACGACTGTGCCCCGACCTTTGATCGAAAAAACATCTTCGACCGGCAGGAGGAAAGGTTTATCCAAATCTCTCACCGGCTGGGGAATATATTCATCGAGAGCATCCATTAATTTATCAATGGATTTTGTGCCGATCTCGGAATCATCGCCTTCGAGAGCTTTCAGCGCGCTGCCGCGAATAATCGGGCATTTAGCAGGATCAAACTCGTATTTTTTGAGCAAATCTTTGATTTCCTCCTCGACGAGAGCAATCATCTCCTCATCGTCAACCATATCCACTTTGTTGAGATAAACCACGATATTTGGAACATTCACCTGCCGAGCAAGCAAAATGTGCTCCTTCGTTTGTGGCATCGGACCGTCGGCAGCAGAAACGACGAGAATCGCGCCGTCCATTTGCGCCGCGCCGGTAATCATGTTTTTGACATAATCGGCGTGACCAGGACAGTCGACGTGGGCGTAATGCCGCTTGGCAGTCTCGTATTCTTGATGCGAAGTCGCGATCGTGATGCCGCGCTCTTTTTCTTCCGGCGCATTATCGATATCCGCGAAAGCGCGCGCAGTGGACTGCCCTTTTTTCGCGAGATAGGTGCAGATTGCAGCTGTGAGAGTGGTTTTGCCGTGGTCGACGTGACCAATCGTACCGACATTCACGTGAGGTTTGCTGCGATCAAATTTACCTTCAGCCATTTTGATGGGGGTTAAAAAAATAAAGTTTACCCTCGAGAAATCGGGAGTTTACCCTCGAAAAATCGGGAGCCGGAAAAGTATAAAGATTCACTTTGGGAAACGCAACAAATTTTGAGTAAAAATTTTATTCAGTCAAGAGAAAATTCACCGTTCAGAGGACGGGGGGTCAGGTATTAGAAAGAAAATTTGTGAGTTTAAAAACTAACCCCCGAACGGAAGGTGGAAAGTGGATGTTGGAAAGTGGAGTGTGAGCTGGCTTGCTACTTCCGCTTCAAACCGACTGGATGGTAGAAAGTGGAAAGTGGAGGATGGAGGTTTGCTAACCACCCGCCTACTGAAATTCAAGTCTCAAATCTCCCCAAACCCCTCTTTTCCCAGCCTTCGTTCGCTGCGGCGAACTACGGCGGGCTGTCGCCGAAAGAGGGGTTTTCTTTTCGGCTCTCCCGCTGCGGCGGGATCGCTCGAAAAGGATGATATGTTTCTTTCCCTCTTTCGGAAAAGAGGGATGGCGAAGCAGGAGTTTTTAAATTGCAGGAAGAAAGTAGAGCCGGAGATTTGGTGCGGGATGGCGAAGCATTTGTGTGAAAAACGGAACGAGGTTTCAGAGACGGAGATTTGAACGGCGAAGCAGGCGGTTGTTAAACGAAAGTGAACAGCAGGGCAGGGGTCAGGTTTTTAGAAATAAAATTTGCATTCCTCCTCCCCTTTGATTACAATCTCTTCCGAATTCGCGGAAGCTTTTTAGAGGTGGTATAATTCGCGGGTTAAAAAAATTGAAATGAACCTCTCCAAATATTTTCGCGAGGCGGTGAGCGAACTTCACCGCGTAAGCTGGCCGACTCGGAAGCAAGCAATTCGGATTTCGATAATCGTGCTTGCGGTTACTTTCGCGTTCGCCTTTATCTTCGGATTTTTCGACACTTTTCTTTCGTGGGGATACAAGATGTTATTGAAATTAGCGAATTAAAACCTTCCTAAATTTTCAAATTATCTTATTCATGGACTTAATGACTAATTGACT
>JBDRIC010000158.1:0-3352 GCA_043816245.1 Patescibacteria group bacterium | reverse complement strand
GTCGCGCCGCGTGTTGCGGAAAACGGCGGCGAGGTAAAGCACGATCGCGATCGAAGCGTAGCTAATCGCGCGAATCGCCCGTTCGCGTAAACTTTTGCCGAGAGTGGGTCCTGTCGTGGTGAAACGAAGCGTCTCGAAGCTGCCGAGCTCCCGACCCAATTCTTCTTCGAACTGAACCCGCTCTTCTTCCTCGAGGAAGCGGATGCGGATGAGATAGGAATCGGTCTGCCCTGCCGTCGAATGGGTGGGCGTAATAATCGGCTTGCCGAGATCGAGTTCGGAAGATTCGAGCGTTTCGGCAATTTTGGGAATCTCAACTGTTTGCTCGAATTTCAATTCCAGCAGGCTTCCGCCGGTAAAGTCGATGCCGAGATTCAAGCCAAAAATAAGAATCGCGAGCAGCGAAATTCCGAGGGCGACACCGGAGAGCGTGAACCAAATTTTGGAGTGGTGGATGAAAGCAATCATTTTAGAAATTTAAGATTTAGAATTTAAGATTTTTTAATTCCGTAAAATTTTTCATTTTTGAAAAAGTTCACCGCGATGCGAAGGAAATTCCGCGAGACGGTAATCGCCGTAAACATCGACAACAGAATACCGACAGCGAGCGTGAGCGCGAAGCCTTGAATAATCGAACTGCCGAACCAAAAAAGAATGGCGCAAGTAATCAAACTCGAAACATTCGAATCGCGGATTGATGTCCACGCTCGCGCGAAACCGTCTTCGACCGACCGAGCTAAACTTTTACCCAATTTCAATTCCTCTTTCATCCGCTCGAAAATAAGGATGTTCGCGTCCACCGCCATTCCGATTGAGAGAATCACCCCCGCCACGCCCGCAAGCGTGAGGACGACGCCAAAAATTTGGATGGCGAAAATGAGGAGCGCGCCGTAAATCGCAAGCGCGAGCGAAGCGATGATCCCCGGCAGCCGGTAAAAAAGAATCATAAAAATCGCTACCGCGAGCAACCCATAAATCCCCGCTCGCAGCGAAGTCGTGAGCGCTTCCGCGCCGAGCGTCGCGCCGACGGTGAATTGACCGGCGAGTTTGACGGGGGCGGGAATCGCGCCGGTATTCAAATTTTGGACTAGCTGATTCGCTTCCTCGTAACTTTTCAATCCGGAAATCACCGCCTGCCCGTTCACGATTTCGGATTGTACGACCGGAGCGTACGCCGGATCGGATTCGGAAATCATTCCGTCACCATTCGTGTCGATGATCGGCAGCCCGTCGAGAAAAATCGCAATCGGCTTATGCAAATTTCTTTTCGTAATTTCCGCAAAAAGATCCACCCCTGTCGAATCCGTCTCGGAAATCTCACCGTCGAGAGCACTGATCGAACTGTCAGAATTTTCGTTAATTTCAGAATCATCCGCCAGCTGCGAAACGACTATTCCGTAAATCGCGGAAACGAGAATCAGCGCGGAAACGAGTGCGAGCAAGCGATCGCGCTTCAAATTTTTGGTCTGCCCCTCTGACAGAAAAATCCCGACAAGCGAGCTAAAAAGCGCAATTCCGGAAGCGATTGCCGCGAGATACCACACGAGAATCCACCAATTTACCCCGCTATCCGCCACCGCAACTTTCGTGAAATAAATATTCACAATCGGCTGCATCGTCGTCGGATCACTGCCGACATCCGCCCGTCTGAAATGCTGACCTGTCAGTCCTGTTGCTTGCCACCCATCGGGCGCAGTCGAGAAAAATGCCCGCGCAAATTTCACGCGAGTTTCAGAAGTTGTTTCAGAAGTGGCTTCTTTTTTATCGGAATATTCAATGATGTGGAAACCGAATTGTGTCTCGACGACTTCGGGAATAACGCCGAAGTCGGAGGAATTGAAAACTGCACCCGCAAATTCAGGTACCATTTTTTCGATCGTAAAAAATCCGAGATCGCCCCCACCGCTCGCCGTCGGTCCATCGGAATATTTTTTGGCAAGTTCTGCAAAATTTTGCGGCGGCTTAATTTCTTCACTCTCTTCAGTTTTTTCCGCAGACTCAATTTCGTCACCTTCCTCACTTTCCGAACCTTCTGAAACTTCCGCGGATTTTTCGACTTCCTCGCCAACTGAAACTTCAACAATCCCAGAATTTTGGAGAGCCAACGCCTGCTCGAGAATTTCATTTGCGAATGCTTCCGCCTCCTCCCGACTGCGGGTAATCGTGTCCGCCGCCATCTCCGCCCCGACAAAATTGATGAGAATATGAGAAGCTTTCCGCTCCTCCGCCGTTTCGTTAATCTTCTCAACCTCTTCCTCTTTCGCGAGAAGCTGCGCGATGTAGAATCCTTCTTTCTGCTTCAGCCCTCCCGAAGAATCGACGAAATATTCGCCATCCGGCGGAATGAGCGATTGATAAATCTCGCCTGGCTGCAACTCCATCGCCGATTGGAAATTTTTAGAAAGCTCGCTCTCCCACTGCCACCCCTCATCAACGATTTCACCTTCGATTTCAATCGCCTCATCTTTTTGAAAAGTAATTTTCGGCTTGTCTTCGAAGTCGGAAAAAATCTCCTCGAACCGCTCCGACTCAGTCGTAACGCGCGCAAGAAAATCCTCTGCTAGCAGCCGAATCGCCTCCGCCTCGTTCGGATCAATGGAAGTTTTTTGTTCTTTAAATTCTAGCTGAATCGTCTTGCCAACAATCTTTTTCGCTTCCTCAATGTCGCGAATTCCGGCAAGCTCGACGATGATGTGATACTCGTCGCCCACACGGGAATCAAAAATATTCGGCTCCGCCACTCCGAGATTATTCACCCGCCTTTCGATTACTTCCTTCACGCCGGCGACAATTTTGGGAATGTCGTTTTCGGGAACATCTTTCGTAACCACACGGTAATCGAGATGCGTGCCCCCTTGAAGGTCAAGACCGAGATTGACTTTCAAACCAGCCAGCTTCTCGCCGACGATTGGAATTTTGTTGAGAAATTCCTTCTTTTCGGGAGATAAGTCCGCGAGCGTGAGAATCCCCACCGCTACGAGGATGAGAATCAACTTCAGCCAATTTTTTTTAAACATCGAAAAATTTTAAATTCCGGATGAGTTTAGCGAGATGAGAGGTTTTTGTGAAGAAGTTTTTATAAAAAAAGAAATGTGGTCGCAAAGCGACCGGGAGAGATTGGATCAAGAGAAAAACAGTTTGAGAAAATATTTGGAGATTCCTGTCCGCCACGGCGGATTCCATAATCGTGCTGATAGAAACTAACCCCGAGCGGAAGATGGAAGTGTGCCTCGCATAGGCTGAAACTCACCGCTCGCTTGCTACCATCGCTTCAAATCTCCCCAAACCCCTCTTTTCCCAGCCTTCGTTCGCTGTGGCGAACTACGGCGGGCTGTCGCCGAAAGAGGGGCTT
>JBDRIC010000157.1:0-2665 GCA_043816245.1 Patescibacteria group bacterium | reverse complement strand
ACTCCGGTCGATCAGATTGTCGTCGAAACTTTTCTCGATTCGACTGTGCCGCTCGAAGTCGACGACGCATTTATCGAGATTGAAATCGATGTCGTGAGCGGCAAATTGCCGAGCAGTCTTACGCCTGAGTCCGCGATTATTAAAAAGAAATTTGTGAATCTCCACTCCGAGCGCGATTACGATCCAGAGTGGGAAAAGCCTGTACGCGAATGGCTCAAAAGATTCGCTGGCGAAAATTCTACGCTCGCGCCACCACCGACCGAAATTGACGATGTCCACACCGCTGCGACTGCGAAACAGTCTCCTTCGATTTCGATTGTTGCTCCGGTCTCCGGCTCGACAGTCCAAAAGTCATCAATCGGAGTGTGGGTGGATGTCACCGCCGCCCACGGCGTCGAAAAAGTCGAGTATTTCCGCGACGGAGATCTAGTGGCGACCGCTCTCACTCCGCCGTGGAAAGGCGTGATACCTATTTCGCTCCGCAAAAAAGACGGCGACCATGTGAATATCACCGCAAAAATATTCGACAAACTTTTTTATACCGACACTTCTTCAGTCGAAGTCGTCGTCGGTGATGACACGCAAATTCCGACAGTTCGCATTACCTCGCCTGCTGCCGATCAGCAAGTTTTTCGCGGAAGCACGCTGCTCGTGAAGGCGGATGCTTTCGATGCTGGCGGCGACATCGAGAAGGTGAGTTTTTATCTTGACGGGAGCAAGTTCGCGGAAACTGAAACCACGCCGTACGAAACTCCTCTCATTATTCGCGATTCCCATCGTCTCGGCAGTCACACTCTCGAAGTTCGCGTCGAGGACACCGCGGGTTTTTCCGCGCGCGGTGAAGTTAACTTCGAAATAATCGAGGGAAGCGGAGGGGTGGAAGATTTCACAATCATCTTGCCGGCGAAGGACGCGCAAATTTCGCTCGAAAAAGCGCGTGTGGAAGTGGTGGCGCAAATTAACCGCGCGAAATTCAATCCCGAAAGAGTCGAGTTCATCGCGAAAAACATGGCTACTGGTGATCGCTTTACTTTCGCCACGCTCGAAAATCCGGTCGGCGAGACCTTTTCGGCGGTGTGGGAAAATTTCACGGCGGGGAAGTACGAGCTTTATTTCAAGGCTCGCGACGCGAGCGGCAAAACAATTATTTCCGGTCGCAATTCTGTGGAGGTGAAATGAGAATGAAAAATGATGAAAATAGTTTCAAATTTTAAATCCATCCTTCGCTCTGGCTTCCTACTTCGTTCCGACTTCGGAGGACAAGACGGCGGACAAGACGGAGGGCAGGCAGGGGAGCACTTGGAATTAGTACTTTTTATATTCTTGGGTTGAAGCTCCCTGTCAAGGGGGCGGCGAAGCACTAGTTTTTAAACGGAAGAGAATGGCAGAGCAGGGGTTTTTCACTAATAGCACCAATCTGTTTCCTTCTTTTTTAGGATGGAGGTAGTTTGAATATGAATTATTTTTTCAAACCAAAAATCTCCTGATCCCAATTTATTTAGCTGCAACCGGCGGTTAAAAAAAGGGTCAGAGAGGGAAATTCAGTAAATAATTTTCTTGATTTTTTCGGTCAAATTTGCTAAACTAGAAGCAGTTTAAAATTAAAAAATCAAAAGCTAATCCTTATAAAAATGCAAAAAACAAAAATCATTTTCGCACTCACGAGTTTCGTTCTCACACTCGCGTTTACAGCTTCACTCACCCTCGCAGAAGATCAGTATTTGCCGGATGTAGAAAATCTCGCAGGAGAGCCGATTCCCGGCGGAGCAAAATTGACGTGGAATCCGGTAGAAGGTGCAGACAGCTACACGATTTATTACGGAATTCAAAGCATTTCTGAAGATGGCGCAAGCTACGAAAATAAAATTTTGCTCGGAAGTGTGAACGAATACACGCTCGAAGGTCTCATGCCAAGCATTACTTATTATTTCTCAGTGGCAGCGGATGACTCCACGGGAACTTATCTTGGCAGCTACAATTATTCTGAAGAAATTTCAGTAGTTGCTGGTGAAGCTGAAGAGCCAGAAAATCCCGATCCGGAAGAGCCGGTTGATGTCGAAGATCCAGATCTGGAAAATATTGAAGAAGATCCAGAGGAAGAAGTAATATTAGATGTAGAACTCTCGGCTTTGGAAGATCTGCTCGGCGGAGACGAGTACACTTCTGCCGATCCGGAAAGCCTCCCGCAATCAGGTCCGGCGACGGCTGCACTCGCACTCGTAAGCGGCGCAGGAGCTTACTTTTGGCGGAGATTTCGAAAATAATTCGCCAATCCTTGCTCTAGCAAAAAATACTTTTCTTAGAATCAACTACTAATCAAAACACTACTTAGCAATGGCGTCCAAAATCCACTGCCAACCAGCGATACTTCGAACTTTTTCCGGAGATGATTCCAGTGACAGTAAAGCAATTATCATTTGTTGTTCTACTGCATCCATATCTCGAAAAACACAGTTGGCAAAAAACTTCTCTCTCATTTCATCCCAAAGATTTTCTACAGGATTGAGCTGGGGACTGTAGGGAGGTAATTTAAGGATTTCGATATTGTCCGGAATTCTTAATTTTCTCGAACGATGGCAGGGCGCTCCATCCATCACCATTAGGATGTATTCATCCGTGTGTCTTTTGGATATTTCATCCAAAAAGATTGTCATGGTGCTCCCAG